>DATCBF010000387.1:0-6790 GCA_036512025.1 Solirubrobacterales bacterium | reverse complement strand
GAGCCTCTAGCCCGTGTCGCGGTGAAGATGCCCTCGGGCGAGGAGTCGGTCGGCGAGTCCGGCGGCGACGGCCCGGTCGACGCGATCTTCCAGGCGATCCAGAAAGCGACTGACACCGAGTGCGAGCTGCGTCAGTACACGGTCGCGGCGGTGACCGGGGGGGAGGACGCTCTCGGCGAGGTCAGCGTCATGCTGCGGGCGGCGGGGCGCCTGGCCACCGGCCAGGGCGTCGCCACCGACATTCTCGAGGCTTCCGCTCGAGCCTACGTCCGGGCCCTCTCCAATGCCCTGGAGGGCGCGGCGATCCGCGAGGCCGAGGCGGCAACCGCCGAGGCTGCGGTAGAGCGCACCCCAGGGCCTTAAGGAGAGACGGCACGGCAGCAACCCACACGGACAAGTTCCGTGTGGGTTGCGAAGCACTCCTCTGACACGCTTGTGCCAGCCGCGCGCCCGGCTCGGGCAACCTGGGCTGCGTGGCCCACGAGTCTGTATTTGACGTCGATATGCGACACCTACTACAGACTCGTGGGCCAGACGCACTTCTTGGGCACGCGGCTGAGCAACAGCACGGCACGGTGGCTCGATCTCAGCTTGTTAATTGGGGGATGAGCTCGAGCGCTATTGACCGTCGGCTGCGGATGGGTCGTCTCCATCGCCTGCATCCCGGGGTCTACGCGGTGGGGCACAGGATCATCTCCAGGGAGGGGCGGTGGATGGCGGCCATCCTCGCCTCTGGCCCGAGCGCTGTTCTCAGTCATCGATCGGCAGCCGCGCTTTGGGGGATTCGCTCGGTTGGCAGTGGCGCCATCGAAGTCACAGCGCGGTCGAAGAGCCGCTCGCGAGCTAACCTCCAGCGCCACTCGGCTGTCCTGCCTGCAGACGAGGTGACTGTCACGCGGCGGATCCCGGTCACGACCGTTCCGCGCACACTCCTGGACCTGGCGGCCCTCATGCCGGTAGGCGCCGTCGAGCGAGCTATGCGGGAGTCGGAGGTTCAGCGCCTCTACGACCGCCTGTCGCTCGCGGATCTCCTTGTGCGATACCCGCGTCGGCGTGGGGCCCGTGCGATTCGCGAGTGCCTTCGCCGCCGTCGCGACTCCGGCGGTGTCACCCGCAGCGAGCTCGAGAATCGATTCGTCGTTTTCCTCGATCGCTTCGGCCTTCCGGGTCCTCGACTCAACGCTCATGTCCAGATTCGCGGGCGCCGGTACGAGATCGATTGCCTCTGGGCACACGTTCCGCTTGCGCTCGAGCTCGACGGCTTCGAAGCCCACGGAACTCCCTCGGCTTTCGAGAGCGACCGCGAACGTGACCGCCTCCTCCAGGTCGCCGGCTATCGCACGACCCGGGTCACCTGGAGACAGCTTCATGACGAACCCAAAGGCGATCGCAGCCGATCTGAAGTCGCTGCTCGGCGGATGATCCTCAATACAAACGTCCGTGATAACGTACGCACATGGCAGTGGCAACTACATCTCGATCAGCCGTCGACGACCACGCCCCTGAGCCTGCGGCGACGATCGGTCCGCGGGTCAAAGCGCTGCGTGAGGCGATGGGATTCTCGCTGCGCGACCTGAGCGAGCGCTCGGCGGTCAGCGCGCCGATGCTGTCTCAGGTCGAGCGCGGCGAGACCAGCCCGACCCTGGTGGTCGCGACCAAGATCGCCGCCGGGTTGGAGTTGACGCTCTCCCAGCTGCTGCGCCTGGACGAGGGCCAGCACGTCGCGGTAAGCCGGGCGCGGGGCCGGCGCCGTAACGAGCGCGGCGGCCACCTGGTCGAGGAGATGACTCCGCCGCTGCCCGGCCAGCGCGCCGACGTCTCCCTGCACACCTTGAAGCCAGGCGCGACGACGGGTGGCCGATCGGACCCTCCGATGCATGAGCCCGGCAGCCGCGAGACCGCGGTGGTTCTGGCCGGGACCTTGGCGCTGGTCGTCGACGGCACCCGGTATGAGCTGCGAGAGGGTGACAGCGTCACCTTTGACGCCGATCTGCCACATCACTTTGAGAACGATGGCGAGGGGCCGACGCGCTTCTTCGCCGTGATCGCCGCCGGCCTCAGGCGCGGCTAGGAGGAGGAGCGAATGCCAAAGTCCATGTTCGACAAGATTTGGGAGGCCCACGAGGTCTCCGACGGGTTGACATACATCGACCTGCATCTAGTCCACGAGGTGACTTCGCCGCAGGCCTTCGATGGGCTGAGGCTGGCCGGTCGCGACGTCCGCCGTCCGGATAAAACCGTCGCCACCGCCGACCACAACGTCCCCACCGACGGGACCAAGACCGCGCGGATGATCGCCGACGAGCTGAGCCGGATCCAGGTCGAAACGCTGGAGCGCAACTGCGAGGAGTTCGGGATCCCGATCTACTCGTTGGGCTCCGAGCGCCAGGGCATCGTCCACGTGATCGGCCCGGAGCTGGGCGTGACCCAGCCCGGGATGACGATCGTCTGCGGCGACAGCCACACCTCGACCCACGGCGCCTTTGGGGCGCTGGCGTTCGGCATCGGCACCTCGGAGGTCGAGCATGTGCTGGCGACCCAGTGCCTGGTCCAGAAGCGGCCGAAGACGATGCGGATCACCTACTCGGGCGAGCTGGGCAGCGGCGTCACCCCCAAGGACCTGATCCTGGCGACGATCGGCCGCCTCGGCACCGGCGGCATGGTCGGCCACGCGGTCGAGTACGCCGGGCCCGCGATCGAGGCGCTCTCGATGCCGGGTCGGATGACCGTCTGCAACATGACAATCGAGGGTGGCGGCCGAGCCGGGATGATCGCCCCCGACGAGACCACCTTCGAGTGGGTCCGCGGTCGCGACGCGGCGCCGGCGGACTTCGAGGCCGCGGTCGAGCGCTGGCGAGAGCTGCCGACCGAGCCCGGGGCGACCTTCGACAGCGAGGTCGAGGTCGACGCTTCGGCGATCTCGCCGATGGTCACCTGGGGAACCAACCCCGGCATGGTCGTCGAGGTGACCGACAAGGTTCCCGACCCGGCCACGATGGAGTCACCGGCGGACCGCGAATCGGCCGAGCGGGCGCTCACCTACATGGGCCTGCGCCCGGGCACGCCGATGACCGAGGTCGCTCCGGAACGAGTCTTTATCGGCTCTTGCACCAACTCGCGGATCGAGGACCTGCGCGAGGCCGCGGAGGTCGTCGATGGCCGCAAGGTCGCCGCTTCGGTGCGGGCAATGGTCGTCCCCGGCTCCCAGCAGGTGAAGGCGACCGCCGAAGCCGAGGGCCTGCATGAGGTCTTCCGCGGCGCCGGCTTCGAATGGCGCGAGGCGGGCTGCTCGATGTGCCTGGGGATGAACCCCGAC
The DNA here is from genome assembly GCA_036512025.1 of Solirubrobacterales bacterium. Lineage (GTDB taxonomy): Bacteria > Actinomycetota > Thermoleophilia > Solirubrobacterales > 70-9 > DATCBF01. The sequence continues at coordinate 3,474 of DATCBF010000387.1, read as the reverse complement.
ATCCTCTCCGAGGGAGAGCGCTGCGCTTCGACCTCGAACCGCCACTTCGAGGGACGGCAGGGCAAGGGTGGGAGGACCCACCTGGTCAGCCCGAAGATGGCGGCCGCGGCCGCGATCGAGGGACATTTCGTCGACATCAGGGATTGGAGCTGAAGATGAGGCCGATCGATGTGATCGAGGGCAAAGTGTCGGTGCTGGACCGTGCCGACGTCGATACCGACCAGATCATCCCCAAGCAGTTTCTGAAGCGGGTCGAGCGGACCGGCTTCGGCGAGTTCCTCTTCTACGACTGGATCCGCGACGGCGAGATCGAGCTGGAGCCGAACCCGATCCTGGTCGCAGGTCGCAATTTCGGTTGCGGCTCCTCCCGCGAGCATGCCCCCTGGGCGTTGGAGGACTTCGGCTTCGAGGCGATCGTCGCCCCGTCCTTCGCCGACATCTTTTACGTCAACTGCACCAAGGTAGGGCTGCTGCCGGCAATCCTCGACGAGGCCCACTGCAAGGCCGTCGCCGAGGCGGGGGAGGCGCGGATAGACGTCGATGAGGAGACCATCACCTGCGCCGCCGGCGTCTTCGAGTTCGAGGTCGAGCCCGACGTCAAGCATCGCCTGCTCAAGGGGCTGGATGACATCGGCATCACCCTCGGCAACGTGGCGGCGATCGATTCTTTCGAGGCCACCGATGCCGGCCGACACGGCCCGGTGACGACGGCGATCTGATGGGCTCGGCGACCCGCGACTGGGACGCGAGCAGCTATCACCGGGTCTCGGTTCCGCACGAAGAGTGGGCGAAGTCGGTCCTCGATCGCCTGCCGCTCTCGGGTGAGGAGACCGTGCTCGACGCCGGCTGCGGCAGCGGCCGGGTCACCGGCCTGCTGATCGAGCGGCTTCCTCGCGGCCGCGTGATCGCGATCGACGGCTCGGCCTCGATGGTCGAGAAGGTCAGGGAGACGCTGCGGCCGCGGGACCTGGCGCTGGTCGCCGACCTGACCGCGGTCGAGCTGGAGGAGCCCGTCGACGCCGTCTTCTCCAGCGCCGTCTTTCACTGGGTCGGCGATCACGAGCTGCTCTTCAGCCGGATGCGCGCGGCCCTCAAGCCCGGGGGCCGGATCGCGGCCCAATGCGGCGGCGCCGGCAACATCGCCCGCATGCGCCAGACCAGCGAGGAAGTCGCCTCGCGCGAGCCCTTCGCACCGCACTTTGTCGGCTTCGATACCCCGTGGAACTACGCCGGCGCCGAGGAGACCGAAGCCCGCCTTCGCTCGACCGGTTTTGCCGACGTTCGCTGCTGGCTGCAGCCTTGGACGATCAGCCCGCCCGAGCCGGCGGAGTTTCTGCACACGGTCTGCCTCGGCCCACAGCTGGACCAGCTGCCCCTGGAGCTGAAAGAGCCTTACGTCGAAGCGGTCCTCGCCGATGAGCCTGAGCCGTTTCGGATGGAGTACGTCCGCCTCAATATCGAGGCGCGGGCCGACAATCCATAGAGTCCCGCCCGTGAGCAGCGCACCGCGCATAGTCATCCTGCCCGGCGACGGGATCGGGCCCGAAATCGTCGCTGCCGCCCAGCGGCTTCTCGGCGTCTTCGGCGAGTTCGATTTCGACGAGCGCCTGATCGGCGGGATCTCGATCGACGCCCACGGCACGGCGCTGACCGACGAGGTCCTCGATGTCTGTCGCGAGGCCGACGCGGTGCTTCTCGGAGCTGTCGGCGGCCCCAAGTGGGACACCACCGATCCCGATGCCCCGCGTCCCGAGCAGGGGCTGCTGGGCCTGCGCAAGGGCCTGGGTCTCTATGCCAACCTGCGTCCGGTCCGGCCCAGTCCCGCCCTGGTCTCCTCCAGCCCCCTGCGGGAGGAGCGGATCGCCGGCACCGACCTGTTGGTCGTGCGCGAGCTGACCGGTGGCATCTACTTCGGCGACAGTGGCCGCGACGGCGACAGCGCCCACGACACCTGCGAGTACTCCGCGAGCGAAATCGAGCGGATCGCCCGCGCTGCCTTTGAGGCCGCGGGGCGCCGGGCAGAGGGATCGAGGCGCAGGCCCCGTGTCACCTCGGTCGACAAGGCAAATGTGCTGGAGACCTCACGGCTATGGCGCGAGGTCGTCGGTCGGGTCGCCCCCGACTATCCCGAGATCGAGCTCGACCATCTGCTTGTCGACAACGCCGCGATGCAGCTCGTCTCGCGGCCGGCGGACTTCGACGTGATCGTCACCGAGAACCTCTTCGGCGACATCCTCAGCGATGAGGCGGCGATGCTGACCGGCTCGCTCGGGATGTTGCCCTCGGCCAGCCTCGGCGCCGAGGGCGATCCCGGGTTGTTCGAGCCGGTGCATGGCTCCGCCCCCGACATCGCCGGCAAGGGGATCGCCAACCCGCTCGCCACCTTCCTCTCGGTCGCGATGATGCTGCGTCACGGCCTCGACCGCCCCGACGACGCCGTCCGCATCGAGGATGCGGTCGACGCCGTCTTGGAGCGGGGCCTGCGCACACCTGATCTCGCGGGCGGGACGGTGGCCCTGCCACCGCTGCCCGAGGTCCCGCGAGAGGTTGAGGTCGGCACTGCGGAGATGACCGCCGCGATGCTGGAGGCGCTCGGCGCTTAGGGCGCTACGGGGCGGTCACCGCCCACTGACCAGAGGCAACGTAGGCGCCTTCGGTCGCCGTTGACTTCGCGACCAACCCGAATCCGAGTCGGGTGTTGTTCTCCGCCGCAAGGGGCGTCGTCGCGTCGAGGTTGGTTTCCGTGGTCAGGTAGATGCAGAGGTTGCCGGCAGTCGCCTGAGGCGTCTGTTCGTTACCACCGCTGAGGCCGGCGCAGTTCGCCGTTTTTTCGCCTTTTTTGAGCACCGTGACCGTCGCCGCGCTGTTCAGTGGCAGCGCGAAGCTGACTGCCCCGTTGCTGGTCGCCGTGGTGACATCCTGATTTGTGGAGCCGACGTCGAAGACGCCGCGCAGGGTCTGGCCCGCCTTCAGCGTCGAGACGGTGCCGCCGATTTCGCTGGAGAGCTTGGCCGGCGTCACCGAGCCGTTCGCCAGTTTCGCCGACGTCACGACTTCGTTGCCAAGCTTCGGGTTGGTGATGACGCCGTTTTTGATCGAGCCGGCGATCACCGAGTTGGTGGCGAGCTTGGCCGAGGTCACGGCGCCGTTGCCGAGGGCGCCGGGACCGACCGAGTTCGGCGCCAGCTTCGAGGCGAGCACGGACTTATTGGCGAGCTTGCCACTGGTCACGGCGGCCTTGCGCAGCGCCGCGGCTGTGACCGCGCCGCGCTTCAGCTGCTTGGGGCCGACGCTGTGGTTGGGAATGCCGGCCGCCACGGCGGCGCCGCCGAGGGCGATGAAGAGGGCGATCGTCGCGATCGCATTTGAGTAATTCAACTTTGATCTAAGCCGGGAGGACATATTCGGAGGGGCTCCTTTCGATTGCTTGCGCAATGTTTCGCGGCGTAGGCCTGGATGGCCTTCGTCGCATCG
>DATCBF010000386.1:0-10262 GCA_036512025.1 Solirubrobacterales bacterium | reverse complement strand
GCCTCCGCTCGGTCGCAATCGCCCCCGCGGGAGCCGAACACCCCGTGGCGCTGATCGAACAGGCGGCGGAGTTCGCTTTGCCGCTGATCCAAGACGAAGAATTTGTCAGCGCCGTCGATCGGTTCGCGGTCGGCGACGGCGACGCTTATGTGATCGATGCGAGCGCCGGCTCATACGTCCTGATCCGCATCCACAGCACTGGCGGCTCGCTCGCGCCGAGAGGCACCGGCTGTAACCACTTCGCCAACCGCGACGTCGCCTACACGATCGTCCCGCCCGCGCTCATCCCCGCCTGGCGCTTGGTCGCCGCGATCTCCAGCGGTGGCGTCTACCCGATCGCCGTCGCCCACCCCGACGGAGACTTCGAATCCTTCGACTTCGTCAGCGACGCGGGGATCGAGGCCGAAGGACGCTGCTGGCACGAAGGTGCCGCCTGCGGCGTGAAGATCGAAGGCACATGGATCATGGGCGGCCCAACCCGAACTGACCAGCGCGAGGTGGAAGCCCTGGCCGAACCCTGACCCTCATGCAGCGCCCCTGTACGCATGCTCCAATGCGCGAAGCTCAAGCATGCTGGCTTAAGGCATCTTTCAGAGACCTGTGGTCACAATCAAACGGTTGTGCGACTTCCTGAGGGAAGCGTCGAGCTAGTGCCGGAAGTGCCGGTGCTTGGTGAAGACCATCGCCACGCCGGCGTCATCGCAGGCCTCGATCACCTCGCCGTCGCGTTTGGACCCGCCCGGCTGGATCACCGCGGTGGCGCCGGCTTCGATCGCCTGCTCGGGTCCGTCGGCGAAGGGGAAGAAAGCGTCTGAGGCAGCGGCGGAGCCGGCGAGCAGGCCGGTGGCCTCCTCGCCCCGAGCGTTGCGGCACTTCTCGACCGCCAGTCGCACCGAGTCGACTCGGCTCATCTGGCCGGCGCCGATGCCGAGGGTGGCGCCGCCCTTGGCGAGGACGATCGCGTTGGAGCGGACGTGGCGGACCACGGTCCAGGCGAACTGCATATCGGCCCACTGCTCCTCGCTCGGCTGAGTCTTGGTCACGACCTCCATCAGCTCGCGCGGCTCGGGGTCGCCGTCGCGGTCCTGAATCAGCAGCCCGCCCAGCACTCGTTTGGTGTCGCGCTCGACCGGGTCGGGGTCGCGGCGCTCCTCGCCGCAGAGGATGCGGATCGCCTCCTTCTGCTGCAGCACGTCGAGGGCGCCGTGCTCGTATTCGGGAGCGATCAGGACCTCGACGAAGTTCAGGTGCAGTGCCTCTGCCAGCTCGGCGCCGATCGGGCGGTTGAGGGCGATGACGCCACCGTAGGCCGAGAGGGGATCGCAGGCAAGGGCCTTTTCGTAGGCCTGCAGCGCGCTCTCGCCGACCGCCACCCCGCAGGGGTTGTTGTGCTTGACGATCACGCAGGCCGGCTGCTCGAAATCGGCGACCAGGCGGTTGGCGGAGTCGAGGTCGAGCACGTTGTTGAAGGAGAGCGCCCGCCCGTGCAGCTTCGAGACCCGTGAGAGCACGTGGCTGCGGACGCCGGCCTCGGAGTAGAGCGCGGCGCGCTGGTGCGGGTTCTCCCCGTAGGAGAGGTCGAGCACCTTCTCGTAGGCGACGGCGAGGTGCTCGGGGAAATCCTCGTAGGAGGTCGAGAACCAGCGGCTGATCGCGGCGTCGTAGCGCGCGGTCTGGGCGAAGGCCTCGTTGGCCAGCCAGTGCCGGGTCGAGGCGGATACCTCGCCGCCCGACTCTTCCAGCTCGGCGCAGACCGCATCGTAGGACTCGGGTTTGACGACGACGGCGACGCTCTCGTGGTTCTTGGCGGCGGCGCGGATCATCGTCGGCCCGCCGATGTCGATGTTCTCGATCGCGACCTCGGCCGGCACGTCGTGGCCGGACACGGTCTGCTCGAAGGGGTAGAGGTTGACGCAGACCAGGTCGATCGGCTCGATCCCCTCGCGCTCCAGTGTCGCCATGTGCTCGGGGTCGGCGCGGCGGGCGAGGATCGCCGCGTGCAGCCGCGGGTGCAGCGTCTTCACCCGGCCGCCGAGGATCTCCTCCTGGCCGGTGAACTCGGAGACGTCGGTCACCTCGAGCCCGGCCTCGCGCAGCGCCGTCGCGGTGCCGCCGGTGGAGAGGATCTCGGCTCCGGCCGCGGCAAGGCCTTTGGCGAAGTCGACGACGCCGGTCTTGTCGGAGACCGAGATCAGCGCCCGGCGCACGCGGATCGCGCCGTCGCTCACGGTCTCGTCTCGTCTGTCTGCGGGGGCGTCACTCATCGATCACGACCGAAACCGGGCCGCTCTCGGCGATCCTAACCCTGCCCTCGGCGATCATGCGGATCGCCTCCGGGTACAGCTCGTGCTCGGTCGCGTGCACGACCGCCTCCAGCGCCTCTCGATCGCGGCCGGCGGGCACGGCGACCTCGCGCTGGAGGATGACCGGGCCGGTGTCGACTCCCTCGTCGACGAAATGCACGGTGACGCCGGTCACATCGACTCCGGCGGCCAGCGCCTGGCCGATCGCGTCGAGACCGGGGAAGGTCGGCAGCAGGGCGGGGTGGATGTTGACGATGCGGTTGCGGAAGCGGGCGACGAACTCGTCGCTGAGCAGCTGCATGTAGCCGGCGAGGACGACGAGGTTGACGCCGCGCGACTCGATCCACCCGGCCATCGCCGCATCGCGGGCAGTCCGGTCAGCGTAGTCGCCACGAGGGAAGACAGCGGTCTCGACCCCAGCCCCCTGCGCTCGCTCCAGCGCTTGCGCCCTCGGCTTGTCGGAGGCGACCCCGACGACCTCGACCCCGTCCCTGCCGTGCAGACGGTCGAGGATCGCCTGCAGGTTGGTGCCCGAGCCGGAGGCGAGGACGACGATGCGAAAGGCGCTCACCGAGGCATCTTCGCGCAGAGCACGAAGTAACCACATCAACGCGTAAGTCGACGCCCGGTCGATTCGCCCAGAGGAAGGACTCCATGCTCCGCTTTCAACTTGCCGTCGCGCTTTGCGCGTCCCTCGTTGCCTTGGTTGTGCCTTCTGCCGCCGCGGCGAACACCCAGGAAGAAAACCTGATCCTGAAGACGGCCGACACTCCTTTCCTGCGGCTTGAACAGACGAATGGGAGCGGCTTCACCCCCCAGACCTGGGACGTGGCCGGCAACGAGGCGAACTTCTTCGTCCGCGATGTGACCGGCGGCAGCAAGCTTCCCTTCCGGATCCGGCCTGGCGCCCCCACCTCCAGCATCGATATCGCCGCCAATGGCGACGTCGGCCTTGGAACCGCCTCACCAAGCGCCCCCTTGCAGCTGGCTCGCTCCGGAGGTGTCAGGGCTGTTTACTCCGACACTTCACCCGGCGCGGGCTCTTGGGCAACCGGCATTCCCGCCGGAGCGGGTTCGTTCACGATTGGAGAAGACGGGACCGAACCGGTCTTCGAACTTCAGTCCTACGGCGACCTCGACCTCGGCGGCTCGCTCTCCGAAGCCGCCAACCCGACGACCGTGACCGAACTTCAGGATGTCGACTCCGCCGGGATCCTTGCCGGGGTGGCGAGCCTGCCGATCCAGAGCTGGCGCTTCTCGGGCGCCCCCGTCGGCGATCGTCACCTGGGGCCGCTCGCCGATGACTTCAGCTCTGCCTTCGGCCTTGGCGAAGGCGCCAACCTGATCTCCCCCGCCGACGAGGCGGGTGTGTCACTCGCCGCCGTTCAGGCGCTGACGGACAAGCTTGGCGCCGCGGAAGCCGCAACTCAGGCGTTGAGTTCCCAGAACAAAGGGCTGACGGGCAGGATTGCCGCGATCGAAAGCTCGGCGCCGGGGGTAGCGGCGCAGAATCAGGCCCTTTCGGCCCAGGTAGCGTCGCTTTCGACTCGCGTCGCCGAACTCGAACCGTTGCGGACGCGAGTCGGCAAGCTCGCCAAGCAGCTTGCGAGCTTGCGCAAGGCGGTCAACAAGCTGGGGAAGTAGCCGGCGGCTAGCTGCCGGCGGGGACCACCGCGATGTCTTCCAGCGCCGATTTCCCATCGGCGTCTTCGTCGTCGCCGAGCGGGTAGCGGCCGGTGAAGCAGGCGTCGCAGTGGTCCTCGGCGGGAGTGCCGATCGCGTCGTAGACGCCCTCCAGCGAAAGGTAGGCGAGCGAGTCGGCGTCGAGCTCGTCGGCGATCTCCTGAATGCTGCGGTTGTGGGCGATCATCTCCTCGCGGGTCGACATGTCGACGCCGTAGTGGCAGGGGTTGCGGATCGGCGGCGCCGAGATCCGCAGATGGACCTCCTTGGCCCCGGCGTCGCGCAGCATGCCGACGATCTGGCGGGTGGTGTTGCCGCGCACGATCGAGTCGTCGACGACGACGATCCGTTGGCCTTCGACGATCTCCGGCAGCGGGTTGAACTTCAGCCGCAGGCCGTGCTTTCGCAGCTCCTGTCCAGGCTGGATGAAGGTGCGGGCGACGTAGCGGTTCTTGATCAGGCCGTCGTCGCGGGGCAGCCCTGAGGCCCGCGCGAAGCCCGCCGCCGCCGGGTTGCCGGAGTCCGGCACCGCGATCACCAGGTCGGCATCGACCGGCGCCTCGCGCCAGAGGTTCGCGCCCATCCGCCCCCGCACCTGCTGCAGGACTTTGCCCTCGAGGCGGCTGTCTGGGCGGGAGAAATAGATGTGCTCGAAGACGCAGCGAGCCGGCCTCTCGGCCTTCACCACCTGGCGGGTCTCGAGCCCGCGCTCGGTCAGCGAGATCATCTCGCCGGGGTGCACTTCGCGCATCAGCTCAGCGCCGATGATGTCGAAGGCGCAGCTCTCCGAGGCGACGACATAGCGGTCGTCGAGGCGCCCAAGCGAGAGCGGCCGCACCCCGTGCGGGTCGCGGAAGGCGACGATCGCGTGCTTGGTCATCACCACGGTCGAGTAGGCGCCCCGCAGGCGCGGCATCACGTCGGTGACTACGTCCTCGATGAATTTGCCGTCGTTGGAGGAGAGCAGCGCCGCCATGATCTCGGAGTCCGAGGTGCCGCGGAAGTCGATGCCGCGCTCCTTCAGCTCGCCCCAGAGCTCGACCGCGTTGGTCAGGTTGCCGTTGTGGGCGAGCGCCAGCTCGCGGCCGTCGTCGCGCCAGACCGGCTGCGCGTTCTCCCAGGAGCCGCCGCCGGTGGTCGAGTAGCGGACGTGGCCGATCGCCATGTCGCCCTCCAGCGCCCGCAGCTTCTCCTCGTCGAAGACCTGGGAGACCAGGCCGGAGTCGCGCATGGTGGTGATGTGGCCGCCCTCGCAGGTGGCGATCCCGGCCGACTCCTGGCCGCGGTGCTGGAGCGCGTAGAGGCTGAAGTAGGCGAGCCGGGAGACGTCGTGGCCGGGAGCGAATACGCCAAAGACCCCGCACTCGTCGCGCGGTCCATCGCGGTCGGTGAGAGGCCGCTCGATCAAGGTTAAAGCGCGCTTTCCTCGGGTTTTGAAGGACGTGACGCGCAGGCGGACTGCCTACCGGGGCAGGGTAGCAGCGGCCGGGGATCAGGCGGGGGCGCGCTTTGAGGTCGCGACGCGCAGGAGGCCGTCCAGCGCCTGGCCGAGGCCGTCTACCGCGTCGTCGAGCGGGGCGTGGCTTCCGGCCGCGCGGGTGCGCAGCAGCGCCCCCTCGATCGTCGAGACGACAACGGCGGCGAACGTCGCCGCCTGCTTCGGCTTGACGCCCTCCTTGACCAGGGCGTCGGCGATCGCCCCCTCCCAGCTCTGGAAGGCGTCGGTGGCCGCGGCGGCGAGCGCCGGGTCCTCCGGCCGCGCCATCGCCGCGGCTGCTACCGGGCAGCCGATCCGCTCGGGGTGGGAGTCGGCGCGGCGGCGGAAGATCTCGCCGAACATCGCCAGCGTCTCCTTCAGGCCGCGCTCGGCCAGCGAGCGTTCGATCGACTTGCGGACGCGGAGGCCGTCGACCTCGGTCGCCTCGGCGGCGAGCTGGGCCTTGCCGCCGGGGAAGTGATGGTAGATCGATCCGCGCGGGGCGTTGCCGCGCTCGGCCACGTCGCGCAGCTCCATCGCCGCGTAGCCGCGCTCGGCCAGCAGCCGGCCGGCGCCGTCGAGCAGCCGCTCGCGCCCGTCGCGCCGCTTCGGCTCGGGTGGCTGTCCATCGGCCAGTCGCGCTATGCCCATGGACATAGTCTATTGTGCCCCGACGATGTATGACCGTGGGCATAGAGCCGCCGTCCTGATCGCCTGCACCGGGGCATTTCTCGCTTTCCTCGACACGACGATCGTCAACATCGCCTTCCCGGACATCGCGTCCTCTTTCAGCGGCTCGGGCCGCGACGCCCTCTCCTGGGTCCTCGACGGCTATTTCGTCGTCATCGCCGCGCTGCTGGTCCCGGCCGGAGGGTTGGCCGATCGCTTCGGCCATAAGCGCGTCTTCCTCACCGGCATCGCCGGCTTCACGGTCGCGAGCGCGCTTTGCGCCGCCGCGCCCTCGCTGGAGTTACTGATCGCCTTCCGTGTCCTCCAGGGTGTCGCCGCGGCGATGATCGCGCCGACCTCGCTGGCGATCGTGCTCGACAGCTTCCCGACCGAGCGGCGCGCGGCGGGGGTCGGCCTTTGGGGCGCCGCCGCCGCGGCAGCCGCGGCCGTGGGGCCGACCCTCGGTGGCGCCTTGGTCGATGCCGCCGACTGGCGCCTTGTCTTCCTTGTCAACCTGCCACTCGGCGCCGCGATCCTCTGGGCGGGGCGCACTCGGCTGCCGCGGCGCCCGATCGCCGACAGCCGCCTGCCTGACCTTCCCGGCGCCGGGATGCTGGCGCTCAGCCTTGCCCTGGTGACGCTGGGAATCGTCGAGGGCAACAACTGGGGCTGGGCCTCGATAGCCGTGTTGGGCGCCTTTGCTGCCTCGGCCGCGCTGCTTGGCGGGGTCGTCGCCCGCAGTCGCACTCACCCGCGGCCGATCGTCGAGCCGGCCCTTTTCGCTCAGCGCTCGTTCCGGGTGGGCAATCTCGGCACTCTGCTCTTCGCGGCGGCGTTCTTCTCGCTGATCCTCGGCAACGTGCTCTTTCTGACAGGGGTCTGGAAATACAGCCTGCTCGACGCCGGCCTCGCTACTCTGCCCGGGCCGGCCCTCTCGACCCTGGTCTCCGGCCCGGCCGGCCGCCTCGCCGACCGCTTCGGTCACCGCGCCGTGATCGTTCCCGGCACGGTTTTCTTCGCCGCCGGGGTGATGGTCCTGCGCTCGGCCGGCGCCGAGCCTGACTGGCTAAACCTCTGGCTACCAGGCGCTTGCCTGACCGGCATCGGCATCGGCCTCGCCTTCCCGACCCTGGGCTCGGCCTCGGTCCGCGACGTCTCCGATGAGCGCTTCGCTACCGCCAGCGCCGTCAACGCCGCCTTCCGTCAGGTCGGCGCGGTGCTCGGCACCGCGATCCTGGTTGCCATGGTCGGCGAACCCGCTTCCCTCGCCGAAGCCCTCGACGTCTCCAACAACGCCTACCTCTTCTCGGCGATCGCGGCGCTGGCCTCAGGCGCAGTCATGCTCGGCCTGGGGCCGGTCCCGGCCCGGTCCGAGGCGCCGATTGCTGAGCAGCATGGTGCAGTTGCCAGCGAACTCCCAGTCGACCCCGCACCACTTCGCTGAGCTGTTCTTTTCGTCGCTATAGGCCGAAAAGGAACAGGGAATGACTGGGTTGAAGGCTAGGCCGGATCCGAGAGCAGGGCCGCGAGCGAGTGCCAGGCGCCCTCAGCCGAGTCGAGGCCGACGCTGAAGCTGCGATCGCCGGCGGCAATCTCAATCGTGGCGCCGCCGACCTTGCCGATCGCTGTTGCTCCCAGTGAGTTGAGGACCTCGCGGTCGCCGCTGACAAGGAAGCCCCCGGACCCCTCGCCGAACAGGGCCTCCTCGGGCGAGCAGCCGCGTTCGCGCAGCGGCGCTACGTCGACTCGGCAGCCGAGGCCGCCGGCGATCGAGCACTCGGCGAGGGCGCAGCCGAGGCCGCCGTCGCTGATGTCGTGAGCCGAGGCGAGCTTGCCGGCTCGGACCGCGGTGCGCATTGTCAGGCAGGCCGCAGCGACCGCCTTGATCTCGGGCTGGGGGAGGCCGGCGTCGAGCTCGCCGCGAAGCTTCGCCAGCTGTGAGCCGTCCAGGGTTGGTTCGAACGGTCCGATCAGGGCGATCGTGTCGCCCTCGTTGGCGAAGGCGCCACCGGCAACCTGCTCGGGGTCGGGGATCTCGCCAACCATGCCGACCACCGGCGTCGGGTAGATCGGGCCTTCCGGCCCCTCGTTATAGAGAGAGACGTTGCCACCGACCACGGGCACGCCGAGCGCGCTGCAGGCGTCGGCGAGGGCGGTGACGGCCTGGTCCAGCTGCCAGGCCGGGGTCGGCTTCTCCGGGTTGCCGAAGTTGAGGCAGTTGGTCAGGCCGAGCGGCTCGGCGCCGACGCAGGCGAGGTTCTGGGCGCACTCGAGCACCGCCTCGACCGTTCCCGCGTAGGGGTCGCAGGCGACGCGACGGCCGTTGCCGTCGATCGAGACCCCGATCGCGTTGCCGGCCTCGGGGATCGCCAGCACCGCGGCGTCGGCGGACTCCGGCCGGCGCATCGTGCGCGAGCCGACGACCGAGTCGTACTGCTCGAAGGCCCAGCGCTTGGAGGCGATGCTGGAGGAGCCGAGCAGGGCCAGCAGCGTGTCCTCGGGGGTGGCACCGGCGGCGAGGGTCGTCTCGTTGCCGTAGGCCCAGCCGTTGGGCTCGACCGGCTCGATGTCATAGAGCGGGCAGCCGTCGACCAGATCCTCGACGGCGATGTCGCCGACCATCTCGTCGCCGCGCAGGATCCGGAAGCGGCCGCTGTCGGTGACGACGCCGATCTCCGCCGAGCCGGTCTGCCATTTCTCACAGATCGCCAGCACCTCCGGCACACGGGCGGGCTCGACCACACCCAGCATCCGCTCCTGGGACTCCGAGACCATGATCTCGAAGGGCTCCATGTCGGCCTCGCGCAGCGGCACCTGGGCGACATCGATGTCGATTCCGACGCCGCCGGCCGAGGCCATCTCTCCGGCCGAGGAGGTCAGCCCCGCCGCGCCCAGATCCTGCAGCGAGACCAGTAGCCCCTTCTCCAGCAGCTCCAGGCAGCACTCCAGCACCTTCGACTCCTCAAAGGGGTCGCCGATCTGCACGGTCGGGCGCTTGGCCTCGTCACCCTCGCCGAGCTCGGCCGAAGCCAGGACCGAGGCGCCGCCGATCCCGTCGCGCCCGGTCGAGGCGCCCATCAAGACGACCGCGTTGCCGACCCCGGCGGCGGCGGCGCGGACCATGTCCTTGGTCTCGGCGATCCCGACGCACATCGCGTTGACTAGGCAGTTGTGCTCGTAGGGGGGCTCGAAGTAGATCTCGCCACCGACGTTCGCCACCCCGATCGAGTTGCCGTAGTGGCCGATCCCGCGCACGGCGCCGTCGAGCAGGTGGCGCGAGCGGACCGAGTCGAGCTCGCCGAAGCGCAGCGAGTCGAGGATCGCGATCGGCCGCGCCCCGATCGCGAAGACGTCGCGGAGGATGCCGCCGACCCCGGTGGCCGCGCCCTGGAAGGGCTCGACCGCGCTGGGATGGTTGTGGGACTCGACCTTGAAGGCGACCGCGTAGCCGTTGCCGACGTCGACCGCGCCGGCGTTCTCGCCCGGCCCCATCACCACCCGCTCGCCCTCGGTCGGCAGTCGTTTCAGCAGCTTGCGCGAGTGCTTGTAGGCACAGTGCTCGGACCAGAGCAGGCTGAACATCGCCAGCTCGACCACGTTCGGCTCCCGCCCCATCTTCTCGACGATCAGCTCGTACTCGGAGTCGGTCAGGCCCAGCTCGCGGTATTTCGGCATCTCCACGGTCACGCCGCGAACCCGGCCATCGCCTCGAAGACCAGCAGCCCGTCGGTCGAGCCGGTGAGCGGGTCGACCGCGTGCTCGGGATGCGGCATCAGCCCCAGCACGTTGCCGGCCTCGTTGGTGACCCCGGCGATGTCCCGCGCCGACCCGTTCGGGTTCTGCCCCGGCGCGTAGCGGTAGGCGACCTGCCCGCTGGCCTCCAGCGCATCGAGCACCTCCTCCGGCGCGTAATACCGCCCTTCCCCATGCTTCGCCGGGATCGACAGCCGCTCCCCCGATACATCGCGCCGTTCGTTCGATTGGGGTGCCTCTGGCCTCCCCAATGCATCGAGCGGCGCGATCAAATCGACTTGGCGGCAGGTGAAGCGCATGCTCTCGTTTAACAGCAGGGCGCCGGGGAGGAGGCCGGCCTCGCAGAGGATTTGGAAGCCGTTGCAGATGCCCAGCAC
>DATCBF010000385.1:0-6350 GCA_036512025.1 Solirubrobacterales bacterium | reverse complement strand
GAGGCCGCCGCTCTGGCCGCCGCCCGTTGGGTAGGTCGTGGCGACAAGCTCGCCGCCGATGGAGCCGCTGTCGACGCGATGCGTTTCGTGCTCGATTCGGTGGCGATGGATGGCGTCGTCGTCATCGGTGAGGGCGAGAAGGACGAGGCGCCGATGCTCTTTAACGGCGAGCAGATCGGCGACGGTAGCCCGCCCGTGGTCGATATCGCGGTCGACCCGCTGGAGGGGACGACGCTCTGCGCGCGGGGCATGCCCAGCGCCCTGGCCGTGATCGCCCTCGCCGAGCGCGGTTCGATGTTCGACCCCGGCCCCTGCGTCTACATGGAAAAGATGGCCGGCGGCGAGGAGATCGCCGATTTGCTCGACCTCGACCGACCGTTGCCGGAGACCTTGAAGCTGATTGCCGAGCGCAAGGGCGAGAGCGTCGGCGACGTGATCGTCGTCATGCTCGACCGCCCCCGTCACGAGGAGGCGATGCGGGAAGTGCGTGAGGCCGGCGCCCGCCTCCGCCTGATCAGCGATGGCGACGTCTCCGCCGCCTTGCTGGCGGTCAGCGAACGCTCGCCGGTCGACCTGCTCTGGGGAATTGGCGGCACCCCGGAGGGGGTTCTCTCCGCCGCGGCGCTGAAGTCGATGGGCGGGCAGCTGCTCGGTCGGCTCTGGCCGCGTGACGACGGCGAGCGCCAGGCCGCGATCGATGCCGGCTATGACCTCGACCGCATCCTCACCGCCGATGACCTCTGCTCGGGGGACGATGTCTTCTTCTCGGCGACTGGAGTGACCGACGGCGATGTCCTTCAGGGCGTCCGCTACCGCGGCGCCGGCGCCACGACCGAGTCCCTCGTCATGCGCTCGCGCTCGGGCACGGTACGGCGCGTCCACGCTACCCACGATCGCTCGAAGTTGCGCGCCATCGTGGGCTCGCGCTACGACTGACTGAGGCACGATAACCGGCGACGGCGCGTCCTCGGTTGGCTCGCGTGCGGAACGCCACGCTCCCTGTGTCCTTGCCGGACTTGGTTCTCGCGCCCCCGGGCCGTATCGTGGAACGGTGATCGCGGTTGCCGGGGCGACCGGCTATATCGGCGGCCTGCTCGCCGCTCGCCTGCGTCAGCAGGGCCACGAGGTGCGGGCGCTGGCGCGCAGTCCCGAGCGCAGTCCGGAGCTGGCGCGAATCGGTTGCGATGTCCGCACCGCGGATGTGCTCGACCGCGACTCTCTGGACGCCGCGCTGGATGGGGTCGCCATCGCCTATTACCTGGTCCACTCGATGGGCCGGGGCTCCGGAGACGGCTTCGCCGAGCGCGATAATGAAGGCGCCGCCAACTTCGCCGCCGCCGCCGAGGCCGCCGCCGTCCGGCGAGTTGTCTTCCTCGGCGGGCTGGGGGAGGGGTCCGAGCACCTCGATAGCCGTCACGCCACCGCCGCGACCCTGCGGGCCGGGGCTGTGCCCGTCACCTACTTCCGCGCGGCGGCGGTGATCGGCGCCGGCAGCGAGTCGTTTCGAACCGTCTTCTACCTTGTCCGGCGCCTGCCACTGATGGTTACTCCGAAGTGGGTGGGCACTCGGACTCAGCCGCTCGCGATCGGCGATGCGCTCGCCTATCTCTCGGCTGCCGCGGATCTTCGTCTTCCCGTCGATCGCGAGATCCAGCTTGGCGGTCCCGATGTCACCACCTACGGCGGGATGATCGACGAGCTCGCCCGCGCAATGGGCCGGCGGCCGCCGCGACGAGTAATCGTGCCGGTCTTGACGCCGTACCTCTCCTCGCTGTGGATCGGCCTCGTCACCCCGGTCGACCCCGGCGTGGCCCGGCCGTTGATCGAAGGGCTGGCCACGGAGACGATCGTCCGCGACGCCTCGGGAATGAGCCTCTTCGAGGTCGAGCCGACTCCGCTGGCCGAGTCGCTGCGGGTCGCGCTCCCTTCAGGCGGCTGAGAGCCGCCGCTCCTCTTTTCGCGCCTCCTCTTCGCCGACAAACGGCAGCAGAAGCTCGTAGGTGAGCCGGGGGCGAAGGCGCGGCAGTTCGGCCGCGCGACCGAGCACGACTTCCTCGTGGATGCGGGCAAAGACGGCGGCGCCCGCGATCGTCGCGACATTCGGCAGGGCGGCGGCGGCAGCGCTATCCGCGCTGCCATCGGTGAGGAGGGCGGTGACCCGGGTGAACGTCGCCGTGAAGAGCTCGCGCGACGCCGGGCCCACCTTGGCGATCTCGATCAGCAGGACTTTGGTCGCGTCTGGATCCGCGGCGAGCCGCTCGAGCAGCTCCGTCAGCGCATTGCCGACGCGCTCGGGCCAGGGACCCGGTCGTTCATAGACGGTAGAGACTCGATTGAAGAAGTCGTCGAAGAGAATCCGGTGGGCGGCGAGGAAGCAGTCCTGCTTGTCCTCGAACAGCTCGTAGAACGTCTCCCGGCCCACCCCCGAAGCCTCCAGCACGTCGGCCACCGAGATCGCGTCATAGCCCCTGGCGGCGGTCATCTCGATCATCGCCGCCAGCAGTCGTTCGCGCTGGGAGCGGACGACCATCTCGCGCGGAATGCCATGTCGACCCCGCGGCAGCTGGCCGGAGCCCGTCATCGAGCCAGCCGCGCCTGCTTCAAGGCTTCCTCTGGCCCGGTGAAGGGCAGCAGCGCGATGTAGACGAGGTCGGGCAGCAGGCCTGAGAGCGTGCCCTCCTGGCCGGTCAGGATCTGGTTGGCGATCAGCACCTGGGCCTGGCCAAAAGCGGTTCTGCTGGCCGAGGCCAGCGGTTTCTCGCCGAGGGAGTCGCCACGAGCGGCGCCCCGTATCCCTTCGATCACCAGCTTCCGGAAACGGTCGATCAGCCTCGGATCCACCGCCACGGCCTCGATCACCACGAGCCGGGTATAGGCGGGCGCCGATTCCATCAGCTCCAGGACCGCGACTATCGCTCTGCGGACATTCTCGGATTCGGTTGCCGTCTCGAAGTGAGCGGATCTTCCAGCCATCTGCACCTCATCGACGACGTAGTCGACCGCGGCATCGAAACATTGCCGCTTGTTGTCGAACTGCTTATAGAACGTGGCCCGGGAAACGCCGGCGCGGGCGACGATGTCAGAGATTGTCGTCGACGCGAACGTCTTCTCCGCGCAGCAGGCGGCCATCGCGTCCAGGAGCCGCTGTCGCTGGGAGCGGGTGGCGAAGCCTTTGAGTGCTACCGGGTCGAGAACGTCCTTGTTCATATCGAGGTGCCGCTTTGTCCCATCCGGAGTGACTTTGCCATTTCTGTTGGAAATCGCGGGTACAGGGCCAGAGTTTGCCCTTGGAATTGATATGTTCGCAGAAAGAATCTCGCCGTTCGTCTTGATATGAGCAAGCCCGAACCCGCCACCAGGCCAAGAAAGAAGAAAGCCCTTCCGCGAGGCCCCTACGCCCTGCCGCCTGACGTTGTGGCGAAAGATCAGCGCGAGCGACTGCTGGCGGCCCTGCCCGAGGCGGTCGCCGAGCACGGGTATGAGGGGACCACCGTCTCTCACATCGTCGAGATCGCCGGGGTCGCCCGCGGCGCCTTCTACAAACAGTTCGTCGATAAGCGGGCGTGCTTTGCCGCGGCGCACGAGGGGGCGCACGAGCGTCTCCTCGGCGTCCTCACGTTTCCCTGCTACTCCCGCGCCAGCCTCGCCGAAAGGGTGGAAGGATCGCTGGGAGCCGCGCTCGTCTTCCTCGCATCCGAGCCTGAGCTGGCCCGCCTGCTGACCGTGGAAGCTCCCGCGGCGGGCCCGGAGATCGCCAAGCGCCACCACGAGTGGATGAATCGCTACGGCGCCCTGCTGCGCCGCGCAGCCCTCGGTCATCCCGAGATCGTGATGCCCCCTCGCTCCTTCGAACCGGTGATCGTCGGCGGTATTTCCTCCGCCATCGCCGAACAGGTGTTGGCGGGACAGACGGAGCATCTTCCGGATCAGCTGCCTGAGCTGGCGGCCTACGTGCTCGCCTGTTATCGCTCGCCGACGCCCGAAGATCCCCGAGTCGGATTGGCCCCGACGGACTTGTCGCAACCCGAGCAGCCGCCCGCGGCCCGGGCTGCCGCGTCCGCATAGGGCATCTCCCCGGTGTCCAGCAGCTCGTGGCGCAGTGAGTTGATCACGGCGCCGGCCATCAGCGCCAGGCTGAGCACGTAGAACCAGAGCAGGGCGATCAGGATGAACCCCAGGGTCGAGCCGAAGCGCGAGAGGCTGGAGACATTGGTCAGGTAGAGCGGGAAGAGCTGGTTGGCGAGACCGGCGGTGATCGTGACGAAAAACGCTCCCGGCCAGACCGCGCGCCAGGGCATGTGGCCTTTTGGCACGGCCCAGAAGATCACTCCGCAGATCCCAAAGGTGATCAGGAGCGCCGCGCCGAAGAGAAGTGCCGTATCGATCGCCTGGATATCGGAGAGGCCGAAGGGAAGCCGGTCGGTGCTGGAGACGAGGGCGCTCTCCATCGCCGGCACGAAGATGCTGGCAGCGATGAAGAGGAGGACGACGCCGAGCATCGCGAAGGAGAAGCGCTTCTGCTCGACCCAGCCGCGGCACTCGACGTGGTAGATGCGACAGAAGGCAGTGTCCATCGCGCCCCAGAACGAGGCGCCGATCCAGAGCGAGCCGGCGAAGGCGGCGATCCCAATCGTTGTCGAGTTGCTCTCGATCCGGCTGAGGACGTCGGTCAGCGTGTGCTGCTCGGCGTTGGGGAAGAGCCGCTGCAGGTCATTGAGGACACTGGTCTCGACGCCGCCGATCTTCAGCACCTGGCCGAAGACGAAGAGCACCAGCAGCGCGAAGGGAAAGACCGCGAGCATCAGGTTGTAGGCGACCATTGCCGACAATCCGGTGACATTCTCGCGGTAGGCGCGCTGCCAGAAGGCGCGCAGCCATGGTCGGGGATGGCGCATCGATTTGGGCATTGACTTCAGAAACTGAAGCGATTACCATACGAACAAGCGTTTGAGAGATTCCCAACGCACGCCCTTAGGGCCAATCGCAGTACAGGACTACTTTCGCGGACCAGCTCTCCGGTCCGCTTTTTCGCGGCTCCGCGACTTTTGGTTCGCGGCAGCCTTTCATCTGCAGGACTAAACCATCTAGCGCAAGGGAATGTAGGTACAGGATGCTGGTAGCAGAGCTTCAGGAGCTTGAGGAAGTCAAAGGTCTGATCGTACGCGGGCAGCAGCTCGGCGTGCTCACGTTCGGCGACGTCGCCGCCGCCGTCTCAGAGGTAGATCTCGACGAGTCCGATGTCGAGGATCTCTACGGCCATCTCGAGAAGTCGGGGATCGAGCTTGTCGAGGACATGGACCCGGCCCAGAAAGCCGCCGCCGACGCGATGCCGGTCGAAACCGGCAAAAAAGGCCGGCGCCGTCCGAAACAGGCGCTCGACCTGAAGCCGGACATGACCACCGACTCCTTGCAGCTATTTCTCAAGGACATCGGCAAGGTGCGCCTGCTGACCGCCGCGGAGGAGGTCGAACTCGCGAAGCGGATCGAGCGCGGAGACCTCGACGCCAAGCAGAAAATGGTCGAGTCCAACCTGCGCCTGGTCGTCTCGATCGCCAAGAACTACCGCAACCAGGGACTGCCCTTCCTCGACCTGATTCAGGAGGGGACGTTGGGCTTGGTCCGTGCAGCAGAGAAGTTCGACTACCGCAAGGGGTTCAAGTTCTCGACCTACGCCACCTGGTGGATTCGCCAGGCCATAGCGCGCGCATTGGCCGACAAGGCGCGGACGATTCGCATCCCGGTCCACGTGGTCGAGAAGCTGAACAAGATCGGTCGCGCCGAGCGCAAGCTGGTCACCGAGCTGGGTCGCGAGCCGACCCCGGAGGAGATCGCCGAGGTCACCGGGATCGACCCCGAGGAGGTCGATTCGATCAAGCGCTCCGCCCAGGCCCCGGTCTCGCTGGAGAAGCCGGTCGGCGACGAGGAGGAGTCCGAGTTCGGCCAGTTCATCGCCGATGAGAAGGCCGAGTCCCCGTTCGACCGCGCTGCCGACCTGCTGACCAAAGAGGCCCTGAAGGAGGCCCTGGAGAACCTTTCCTATCGCGAGCGTCGCGTTCTAGAGTTGCGCTACGGGCTCGGTGGAGAGCACCCGCGCACACTGGACGAGGTGGGTCGCACCTTCAACGTCACCCGTGAGCGGATCCGCCAGATCGAGAACCAGAGCCTCAAAAAGCTCCAAAGTCTCGGTGAGGCGCAGAAACTACGCGAGGTCGCCTAGCGCCTCAGGGCGCTTGGTCCAGGCTCATTAGGCCGCCAATCTGGCGGCCTAATGAGAGGGCCAGCAGTGAGAGGCGGTCGTGATCGGGCTGTGGCGCACGCGCCAGCAGCTCGATCACACCGAGAGCGCTGCC
>DATCBF010000384.1:0-5958 GCA_036512025.1 Solirubrobacterales bacterium | reverse complement strand
TCGGCATCGCGCAGGTAGATATAGGCCAGCACCACGACCCCGGCGGTGACCGAGATGTCGGCGAGATTGAAGTTGGGCCAGTGCGGAAGGTCGATGAAATCGGTGACGGCGCCAAGCCGGATCCGGTCGGCGAGATTGCCGATCGCGCCGCCGGCGATCAGGCCGAAGGCGACCCACATCCCGGGTCGGGTGGGGTTGCGGGCAAAGAGGACAGCGACCAGGGCCAGGGCCGCGAGCGTGATCACGATCAGACCCGCTCCACCGCCGCCGGCGAGGCCGAAGGCGACGCCGTCGTTGTGGGAGAGGGTCAGCCGCAGCGGGCCGAGCACGTCGACCAGTTCGCCGACGACGATCTTTTCCTCGACCAGGCCCTTGGCGGTCTGGTCGAACAGGACGACGAAGGCGCAGAGAGCGCCCGCCCGCACCCAGGCTCGGAGCCGCCCGCCGCTCACCCTGTGATCAGGCCGACGACGATCTTCTGCAGGACGAAGAGGAGGAGGATCCCGAGGATCGGGCTCAGGTCCAACGCGAAGCCGCCGCCGCCGAGTGGCGGCAGGAAACGGCGGAACAGGTTCAGGTAGGGGTCGGTCGTCTCGGTGACGAAATCGAGCAGCGTGCGCAACCAGGGGTAGTAGGGCATGCGCGGCACGAAGGAGATCAGGATGTTGCCGAAGATGAGGATGATGCAGACGATGAAGAGCGCATTGACGTAGTCGGCGACGTCACCGCGGGTCAGCGCCGCGGCGATCACCCGCGCATCCTCTCCAGCGAAGCTCGCACCGCCGCCTCGAACGCGCCCCGCGCGCCCTCGCGGTCCAGCGCTTCCAGGCCTGCCTCGGTGCTGCCTCCCGGCGACGCCACGGCTTCACGGACATCGGCCGGATGGCGAATCCGCAGCAGCTCCGCGGTCCCGGCGGCCGCCTCGACCACCAGCTTCCGAGCCAGATCCGCATCGAGCCCGGCCGCCGCCCCGGCATCGGCCAGAGCCTCCACCGCAAGCGCCAGATAGGCGGGAGCGCAGCCCATCACCGCCGTCGCCTGGTCGAAGTCGGAATCGGGAATTTCGAACACATGTCCGAGCACCGCAAGCTTCTCCCTCGCGGCATCGGAGGCATTTCCGGCTACACAGAGCACCCCCTTGCGCACCTCGACCCCGACGTTGGGCATTACGCGAAGGACCTCGGCCTGGGGAAATGCCGACTCCACGGCCTCCAGCGGAGTGGCGGCGAGAATCGAGACGACATTCCGAGCCGCCTGCAACTCTGGGGCCACTTCTCCCAGCTTTGCCGGCTTGACAGCGACCACCGTCAAGTCGGCCCGCCCGGCGATCTCGAGGTTGGAGGCAACCTCCCCCCCGAGCTCGCCCGCGAGCGCGGCAGCACGGCCGGAGCCCGAATCCGAGAAGAGCATCCCCTCGAACTCCCCGGCCCATCCCCGCGCCATGGCCGCAGCCATGCTGCCCGAACCAACGAATCCGACGATCATGCCCGCAGCCTAGTAGCGGCCGCTCAGAAGGGCATCCGACCCTCCCCCGCCCCCAGCCAAAACTAAGACTGGTTGAAGAACCCTTTGTCGAGCAGGCGAGCCTTTTCCTCGGCCGAGACCTCGACGTTCCGGGGCGTGAGCAGGAACATCTTCTCGGCAATTCGCTGCATCCCCCCATCGAGGGAGTACGTGAGGCCCGAGCAGAAGTCGATCATCCGCTTTGAAAGCTCGTGATCGGTCGTCTGCAGGTTGAGGATTACCGGCACCGACCGCTTGAATTGGTCGGCAACCTGCTGGGCGTCGTTGAAGTTGCGGGGGATGACGAGGTGGACCTGAACGTCTGAGCCGCCGTTGCCGACCGGGCGCAGGGTCCGTGTTCGCGAGGCGGCGATCGGCTCGTCGTCGGAGAAGATGTCGTCGATTTCGTCGCGACGAGCGCGTCGCGCAGTCGGCAGGCGCCGGACCGGCGCCGCCTCGCGCTCCTGGCGCGACTCGAAGAGATCCTCGGAGCCGGTCTCGGGCTCAAAGCCTTCGTCGTATTCGGGACCGTAGTCGTGATCCTCGGCAAGGCCGAAGTAGACCAGCGCTCGGTGCCATGTATCTCGTAGGGCCATGGGTATCGCGTCTTTCGGCCTTCAGCGGCCGACTCCTCCACGGATTATGGCGCAGAGACAGGCGCAAACCATCAGCTGAAGAGTGTCGAGCCGAGCCTGACGATCGTCGAGCCCTCCTCGACCGCGATCTTCCAATCCTGCGAGGTGCCCATCGAAAGCCGGGCCAGGCCATGATCCGCCGCCAGCTCGGCGAGGCGGGCGAAGTACGGTCGCGAGGCCTCGGGGTCCTCGCTGAAGGGGGGCATCGTCATCAGGCCGGAGGCCTTGACCGGACAGCGCTCCAGAAAGCCCGGGAGGTCGCTCGGGGCGATTCCGGCCTTGCCCTCCTCGCCGGCGACGTTGACCTCGATCAGCACCTCGGTCTCGGGGGTGCCGTAGCGGCCGAGCTGCTCCAGCGCCGACTCGCTGGCAAGCGAGTGGATCAGGCGGCAAATCGGCGTCAGCTGCTTGACCTTGCGGCTCTGCAGAGCGCCGATGAAGTCCCACTGGAAAGCGTCGCCCCAGCGTGCCTGTTTGACGGCGAGCGCCTGCTGGCGGTTCTCACCGACCAAGGTGACGCCCGCCTCGGCGAGGGCGCCCATCTCCTCCTCGGGGACGTACTTGGTCGCGACCAGCACCTCGACGCCGTCGCCGGCGATCTCTCGCACCGCTTCCAGGTTGGCGGCGACCCTGGCCGGATCGACTTCGCGGATCGGATCGACCATCGCTCAGGCCGCCTCGGCATCGAGCCAGGCCAAGCCGGCCTGGCGGCCGGTGCGACCGCGATCACGGCGATGGGAGAAGAAGAGCTCGGGCTCGCAACTGGCGCAGAGCCCAGCCGACTCGACGCTCCCCACCCCGCTCTCGGCCAGGAGCCGGCGAGCAACCTCGGGAAGGTCGAGCATGCGACGACTGGCGATGCCGCCGCCGAGGCCGGAGAAGGCGTCGAGCACCTCGTCGCCGACCTCGAAGCAACAGGGGCCGATGCCGGGGCCGATCGCGGCGTGGGTGGCGCCGACCGCCGCGACGCCCCGGGCGACGATCCCGGCGGCGAGGCCACGCCAGCCACAGTGCAACATCGCCACCCCGCCCGGCCCCACAAGCGCGACGGGAAGGCAGTCGGCGACGAAGACAAGGGCGGCCAAGCCCGGCTCGGCGATGACATGCCCGTCGACTGCTGGCATATCGACCGGCTTCGACTGTGCTTTTTGTTCGCTATACGACGCTAGAGAACAGCGGAGCGGCGCCTGGGCGTGGATCGCAAGCTCCGTGCCGTGGACCTGAAGCCCGATCGCGACGTGCTCGGGCTTCAGGTCGAGCACGGCGGCAAGACGACCGTGGTTCTCGGTCACGGCGCTCTTGTCGTCGTCGCTGAGGATGCCGAGGTTGAGGCTGTCGTACGGCGCCTCACTCACACCGCCGACCCGGGTCGAAAAGGCGGCCGTCGCCCCTGGCAGCTGTGCCTGCAGCCAGCGGGCGCCGCTGCGCTCACGCCACTCCATCCGACCCCCTCGCCGCCGCCAGAGCGGCTGAGAGCTCCTGATCGCGCCCGTCGATCTCACCGTCAAGCTTGCGGTCGAGGGCAGCCCGCAGGCCCCTTCCCAGATTCGGGCCCTGGGAGATGCCGGCGGCGATCAGGTCGTCACCGTCGATCTCGAGCTCGACGAGTCGCCACTCGGCCACGTAGCGATCGAGCCAGGAGGCGCCCTGAGCACGAGCCAACACCAGCTCCAGCGGCGGGCGATCGCGGGCCAGCCCGACCGCCTCCGACGGGCTCCGGGGGTCCGCTTCGGCCAGGCGCCGCTCGGCGCCGGAGGGGCCGAGCGCGGCGGTGAGCAGCGCCTGCGCACGATCGGCGAAGCCGTTCCAAGGCGCGGCATTGAGCAGGGAGTCGACGCTCGATGCCAGTTCGATGCCACCGGGCTGCGTCGTGAACAGCCCCCACTCGGCCGCAAGGGCAAGTGCCCGCGCCGCCTCGGGCTCGGCCGCCAGACGCATCAGCTCGGTCTCGCGGCGGCTCTCGGAAACTGCGCCGAGCTCGACCGCTTTGATCAGCTCGGCCGTGACCGGGGCCGGCTCGAAGCCGAACCGTGCCGCGTAGCGGGCGCCGCGTAGGGCCCGGGTCGGATCGTCGACAAAAGAGTCCGGGTGCAGCACCCGCAGCAGGCCGGCGGCGAGGTCATCGCGACCGCCGTGGGGGTCGATCAGACGCGGCTCGCCCACAAGTGGGATCGCCATCGCGTTGATCGTGAAGTCGCGGCGGGCGAGGTCATCGAGCAGGCCGGCCGGCCTCACGTCGGGCAGGGCACCCGGTGCGGCGTAGGTCTCGGTGCGGGCTGTGGCGATGTCGATCTCGTGTCCGTCGAGGTTGACCTTCGCCGTCGCGAAGCGATCGTGCTCGACGACGTCGGACCCGAGCCGAGCCGCCAGCCCGGCGGCGTCGTGCTCGACGACGAGGTCGAGGTCGGCACGCCCGCGGCCGAGCAGCAGGTCGCGGACGGCGCCACCGACGAGGTAGACGGTCTCGCTCCCGGCCCGCTCGCGGATCGCGGCCAGCTCCGGGTAGGTGCTCTCCAGCGCCTGGGCCAGGTCCATGTTCAGCTTCGCGGGCTTCGACATCAGCCCCTTCCTTACCATGATCGCCTCTCCGTATGGCCGAGGACCCGACACCGAAACTTGACTGGCCCGACGAACGGCGGGCGCAGCTGGAGGCGCGCCGCCGCGATCAGAGCCGCCGTCGCCTCCGGCGCAGGCGGCTTCTCGGCGGGGTCGCATTGGCCGCGGCGGCCGCGGCGGTTGTCGCCATTTTGCTCGCCGGCAGCGGCTCCGATGGCGGCGCGACCAAGAGCCCCCGCAGGAGTGCGCACAAGTCAAGTGCCGGCCCTCCGAAAGGCAACTCAGAGCTGGTTCGCAATGCGACTCCCCAGCCGGACTGGGCGCCGCACACCGGCCCGGTGCCGATCCTCGAGTACCACGTGCTGGGTATGCCGCCGGCGGGAACCACCTATCCGGAACTGTTCGTCGGACGAGCCGATTTCAGCCGCCAGATGGACTGGCTCGGCAGCAACGGATACCAGGCGGTGACCCTCGAACAGATGGAGAAGGCCTGGTATGACGGCGGCACGCTGCCGGCCAAGCCCGTCGTCCTCTCCTTCGACGATGGTTATCGGCCGCAGTTCACCTTCGCTCTGCCGGAGCTGCGAAAGCACGGCTGGCCTGGAGTGCTGAACCTCAAGGCCGAAGGCTCCGACCTCTACACCAGCAACGTCGAAGCGATGATCTCCGCCGGCTGGGAGCTGGCCGCCCACACGATCCACCATCTCGACCTGACCACGCTCGACTCATCGCAGCTGAAGGAAGAAGTGGCGGGCTCGCGGGCGATCCTCAAACGCGAATACGGAGTGCCTGTCGCGGACTTCTGCTACCCGGCGGGCCGCTTCGATGCGACTGTGATCGCGGCCGTCAAGGCAGCCGGCTACACCGGCGCGACAACCGAGATCCCCGGCTACGCGAGTCGCGACAAGCCATACGAACTCGATCGTTACGAGATCCTCGGCTCCAGCGGCGTCCAGGGCATGGCGGAAGACCTTCGCTCAGGGAAGCAGAGCTAGAGGCGGACCGGGATCCCTTCGGCGGCGAGGCGTTCCTTCGCCTCCCGCACCCGGTAGGCGCCGTAGTGAAAGATCGAGGCGCAGAGCACGGCATCGGCGCCACCGGCGCCGATCGCCTCGCTCAGGTGCTCGAGGTTGCCGGCGCCGCCGGAGGCGATCACCGGCACCGACACGGCGTCGGCGACAGCGCGGGTCAGCTCGATGTCATAGCCGTCGTTGGTGCCGTCGCGGTCCATACTGGTCAGCAACACCTCGCCGGCCCCACGCTC
>DATCBF010000383.1:0-10921 GCA_036512025.1 Solirubrobacterales bacterium | reverse complement strand
TGGGGGAGAGGCCGAGCGACCCGGCGAAGCGCGCTGTCTGGGATCGCGGCGTGTCTGGGATTGAGCGCTACCGTCAGCAACACGGCATCAAAGACCCCAGCCGGGCGCTCGGGCGCCAGCGGGAGCGGGAGGCGCAGCGCGCCATGCAGCGACGGCTCAACGAAATCCAGCGAGTGTTGGGGCTGGGCCAGCACGCCGCGCGGGCGCGGGATCTCGGGCGGAGGATGGGGATCGGGCGATAGCTGAACCGTTCTGACTGGCCCGGAATTCGTCCAAGGATGACGTGTCTCCGCTTGATCCGTTCAATGCCCTAAGTTCCACGGGGGAGACGCCGATGGCCGACGTAGCGCAGGAGAAATACAACGCTCCGAGAGCACAGGTCCTTGAGGCGATCGAGGAAGCCGTCAACACCCTCGGATACAAGATCGTTGAGCGAGGCGAGGACTTTCTGGAGTTCAAGACCGGGCTCTCAATGAAGACCTGGTCCGGCCAGCGGATGGAGGCCAGGGTGGCGGATGAGGGAGATGGCGGCTCGGTTCTCCGGCTTGTCCGTCAGGGCAGCGGCCAGCTCTATGACTGGGGCGAGAAGAAGGAGGTGACGGCCCGATTCTTTTCAGCCGTGGCTTCATCGCTACCCCCGGGGAGCATCGCGTCCTCGACAGCCGGTGCGTCGGGCCAACCGGGTTCGGATGGAGCGGGCGACGATGATGTGCCCAGCTCGACCTGGATCGACGCCCAGGTATCGAAGCTGAAGAAGCGAGTTCGCGAAGCGCTGACCGAAAATCTCAGGGCGGGCGAGGTGATTCGAGTTGTCATTCATGGAGCCAATGGCCAAGCGATCATTGGTACTGACTCCCGGCTGTTTGTCATCAAGCCCGGTTTCATGGCGGGGGCGTCCTTTGGAGTAGAGGCGACCTCGTGGAGTTATCGAAATCTGGTTGGAATCCAGGTGCACAAGGGGATGGTCACTGGGTCGGTCGTCGTGCAGGCGCCGGGCCAGAGCGGTACCAACAGCGGCTACTGGGGAGGCGACAAGAGTGACCCCTACAAGGCCCCCAACGCGATCCCCGTCGCCGGGAATTGGCAAGAGGTCAGATCGGCCGTCGCCGAGCTTCAGAACCTGATCGACGAGGCCCACAGTCCGGCCCAAGCCGCGCCTCCAGCCCCAGCAGCGTCAGTGGCGGACGAGTTGAAGAAGCTTGCCGAGCTCAATCAAGCGGGGGCTCTCACCGACGAGGAGTTTGCGGCTGCAAAGCAGCAATTGATCAGCGGTTCCTAGCCTCGCGTCACTACGAACGGGCGAAGGTCTACGCAGCGCCGTAAGGGGGTCGGTTGTCGAGCTAGGCTCAGTGGAGGATGACCTATTCACTGCGCGACAGAGCCCGTCTTCTTGGCAGGGGACACGCCTCGGCTCGGTTCTGGGCTGCTGCCGTCAGTTGCCAGCTGGAACGAATCGAATCGCATCTGAGATGTCTCCATGAGACCGAAGCTCGGAGCGGGGTCCCGTCCGTCCCGGTCTATGACGTTTCACGGCCAATCCATGCATATGACGCCCTGGAGATCGACGTTCATTTTCTCCTGGTCGCTGTCCGAAACGTTCTTTGGTTGCTGAAGCGACATGAGGACCAGCTCGGCAAGGACGATCGACTTCGCGCGGCCGGTGCGGTCTTCGAGGCGAAGTTCGAGCACGTTCGCAAGCTACGAAATGTCCTGGAGCACTTCGATGGGTACGCAGTCGGTAGGGGGGACTTCCAGGACGAAGTGGAGCCAGATGCGCGGCGGGCGTTGCCCTATTTCGTGCAGGCCAGCAATGATGGAAACGTCGCAAGCTTGGAGTTCAGGCTCGGGAAACTCTCGGTGCCCGTGAAGGAAGTTGCGGACGACGCGATTCGATTGGCGGACGTAATCGAAGAAGTCCGTCAGGACTTCGTGTAGCCCGACCGCTATTCCGTGGCCATATCCAGAGCGCAGGCACGTCATCACGCTTGGGAGTTCGGGACACATTTGGGACATATTCGTCCCAAGAGAGGCTCGACAGAGCGCTGATTCCGCTCTGTGCAGCGATGCCGGAGGAGGGACTCGAACCCCCGACACGCGGATTATGATTCCGCTGCTCTAACCAGCTGAGCTACTCCGGCGGGGATCGGAGATCGTAGCGGCGGGGGGCGGGGGGCGACGGCTGCGATCCTTGGTCGATGGAAGGTGGGTCTGGTCGTACTCCTGGGTCTGGATGGGCCGCGATGCGGCCGGTGCTCGTGGGGTTCTTACTGGCCGCCGATGTTTTCGTGGTCGCGGCCCTGGGCCTTTCCCGGCCAAAAGGATGGGCGCCGCCTTTTATCGCCTTCGGCTCGATCCTTTTCGGCCTCCTTGTTTTCGAGGCCTGGGCGCTGCGCCATCGCCATGACGACGACTGATCTCCGCTTGGACGTTAGGGTTGGGGTGTGAGCACCGAGTTGGACATGGCGGTACGTGCGGTGATCCGCGAGTGCATGGGTGTGGAACCCGGCGAGGATGTGCTCGTCATCTGCAATCCGGTCACCGAAGAGCTCGGCGCCCTGATGCGGATCGAGGCTCAGGGCGAGGGCGCCGAAGCGACGTTGGCCGTGATCGGCGAGCGCGAATCGCACGCTGCCGAGCCGCCGGCGACGGTTGCCGCGGCGATGGCTGCCGCCGACGTCGTCTTGGCTCCGACGATCCAGTCGCTCTCCCACACCGCCGCCCGCAAAGCCGCAAGCGAGGCAGGCGCCCGCATTGCCACCCTGCCTGGCTGCACCGAGGAGATGCTGGCGCGGTTGATGAGCGTCGACATGGAAGAGCTGCGGCGGCGGGGGACGGCGGTCGCGGCGGCGCTCAGCGCCGGCAGCGAAGCCCGCATCACCTGCGCCCACGGCAGCGACCTTCGGCTTGGGCTCGAGGGCCGCAAAGCGATCCCCGACGCCGGCCAGCTCAACACCCGTGGCGCCTTCGGCAACCTGCCCTGCGGCGAGGGATTCATCTCGCCCGCCGACGGCACGGGGGAGGGGACGCTCGTCATCGACGGCTCTATCGCCGGGGTCGGCCCGATCGACACCCCGGTCGCGCTCACCGTCCGCGGTGGCCATCTGACTGAGGCGACCGGCTCCGACGGGGCGATCCTGCTCGGCCTGCTGACAGAGCACGGTCCGGAAGCAACCAGTGTCGCCGAGCTCGGGATCGGCACCAACGACGAGGCGATCCTGACCGGCAACATCCTCGAGGACGAGAAGATCGTCGGCACCGCGCACGTGGCCTTCGGCGCTTCGGCCGCGATCGGCGGCTCGGTCCAGGTGCCGGTCCATCTCGACTGTGTGATCCTCGAGCCCACCGTCGAAGTCGACGGCGAGGCGATCGTCAGCGGCGGCGAGCTGTTGATCTGAGCGTGGCCCTGCTCGCCGTCCCCAACGTTTCGGAGGGGAGTGACGAGGCTTTGATCGGCGCTCTGGGAGCATCGTTCTCGCGAGGCGCGAAGCTGCTGGACACCCACACCGACGCCGACCACGGCCGCACCGTATTCACGCTTGCCGGCGCCGCCGGGCCGCTGCGCGAGGCGCTGGCCGCCGGCGCCGCCGAGGCGATCGAGACGATCGATATGACCTCCTACGAGGGCATCCATCCGGCGGTCGGCGCTCTCGATGTCTGCCCGGTGGTCTGGCTCGATCCCGCCGATCGCGTCGCGGC
Source organism: Solirubrobacterales bacterium (assembly GCA_036512025.1). Lineage (GTDB taxonomy): Bacteria > Actinomycetota > Thermoleophilia > Solirubrobacterales > 70-9 > DATCBF01. The sequence continues at coordinate 7,225 of DATCBF010000383.1, read as the reverse complement.
GCGGACGGAGGCGGTCGAGGTCGCCTCCCAGATCGGGGGACTCGGCGTGCCCGTTTTCCTCTACGGAGGGCTGGCGAGCAGCCCCGGTCACGTCGAGCGCGCCTATTTCCGCAACGGCGGCCTCGCCGAGCTCCGGCAGCGGATGGAGGGGGGCGGCCTGCGGCCCGATTTCGGCCCGAGCCTGCCGCACCGCAGCGCCGGGGCGACGCTGGTCACCGCTCGCCCGCCGCTTGCCGCCTTCAACGTCGAGATCTCCGGCGGCGATGTCGAGGTCGCTCGCGCGGTCGCCGCCAAGCTGCGCGAGTCCGGCGGCGGCCTGCCCGGCGTGCGGGCGATCGGCCTGGCCCTCTCCGGCGGACGGGCCCAGGTCTCAACCAATGTCCACGATCCCTTCCGGGTCCCGCTGGCCGCCGTCGTGGAGCGGGTGCGGGAGCTGGCGCAACCGCTCGGCGCCCACCCGGTCGCGGCCGAGCTGATCGGGCTGATCCCCGAGGCCGCCCTGGATGGCTACCCGGAGGATGTGCCGATCCTCGGCTTCGACGACTCCCGGCACACGATCGAGCGGCGTCTGGATGTCGCAACCGATTAGATTCAAGCAATGGCACAGACCAAGAAGAAGCGCCGTCGCAAACATCGCGGCACCCAGGGCGGCCGCATCGACACCAACCGCCGCACGGCCCGTCCCCGCAGTCGCGAGGAGGCCAAAGCCCGCGCCCGCGCCAATCGCAAACCGGGGGTCAAAGCCGACCTGCCTCCAACCTGGCGCAGCGCGATCACCCGCGGCGTCTTCGCCGCCGTCATCTTCTTGGTGATCCTGTTCGTGGTCTTCAAAAAATCGCCGGGCTCGTCGCTGGCCCTGTCGGCCTTCATGCTCGTCTTCTACATCCCGGCCGGCTACTTCATCGAGATGACGATGTGGCGTCGGCGCGAGCGGGCGCGGATCCGCGAGCGGGAACGGTAGTGAGCCTCGATGTCCGCATGCTCACGGTCGGCCAGATCGCCGAGAACTGCTTCCTGCTGCGCCGCGAGGGCTCCGACCGGGCCCTGATCGTCGACCCGGGCGAGGAGTCCGAGCGCATCCTCGCCGCCGTCGATGAGATGGGGGTGACGGTCGAGGCGATACTCATCACCCACTGTCATTTCGACCACATTGGGGCGGTCGCGCCGGTGGCTGCCACGACCGGGGCGCCTGTCTACTGCCCTCGAATCGAGGTTCCGCTGCTCTCCGACATCATGTCCTTCGTCCCCTATCCGGGGTTCGGCCCCTACGAGAGCTACGAGGCCGACGAGACCGTCGCCGGCGGCGAGACCCTGGACCTTGCCGGGCTCGAGCTTGACGTCATCTTCACTCCCGGGCACAGTCCGGGCCACGTCACCTACTCGGTGCGTGGTGAGGATGCGATCTTCTCCGGCGATGTCCTCTTCCAGGGCTCGGTCGGGCGGGTCGACCTGCCCGGCGGCGACGGCCCGACCCTGATGCGCTCGATCGAGGGGCTGCTCGGCTCACACGGGCCGGAGACGGTCGTCTACCCCGGCCACATGGCGGCGACCACACTGGGGGCCGAGCGCGCCTCCAACCCGTTCCTGGTTCAGCTGGCGCGGTAAGCGGCGTCCAGCGCCGGTAAGGTCGCGCCACCGTGGCCAGCAAATACCGAGCACCCCGCGGCACCTTTGACGTCCTCCCCGAGCAGGCCCGCGCCCGCGCCCGAGTCGGCCACGCCGCCGCCGCAATCTTCTCCCGCGCCGGCTACGAGCCGATTGCGACGCCCGCCTTCGAGGAGACCGAGCTGTTCGAGCGCGGGGTCGGCCGCTCCACCGACATCGTCCGCAAGGAGATGTTCACCTTCGAGGACAAGGGAGGGCGCAGCATCACGCTGCGGCCCGAGGGCACGGCGCCGATCTGTCGCGCCTACCTTGAGCACGGCATGCACAAGCTGGCGCAGCCGGTCAAGCTCTCCTACCTCGGCCCGTTCTTCCGCCACGAGCGCCCGCAGGCGGGACGCTATCGCCAGTTCCACCAGGTCGGGGCCGAGGCGATCGGGACCGATTCGCCCCTCGCCGACGCCGAGGCGATCATGCTGCTCTCCGACCTGCTCGGTGAGCTCGGCGTGCCTGGGGTCGAGCTACGACTGGGTAGCCTCGGCTCGCTCGACGCGCGGCGCGCCTACCTGGAGGAGCTGAAGGCCCACCTGCACGCCCACGAGGACGAGCTCTCCGAGGACGTTCGCGAGCGGATTGACCTCAATCCCCTGCGCGCTTTCGACTCAGACGACGAGGGGACAAGGGGCGTGATGGCGAACGCGCCGACGATCGTCGGCGCTCTGGAGGGAGAGGACGCCGCCCACTTCGCCGAGGTGCGGGCGCTGCTCGACGCGGCAGGGATCGAGTACGTCATCGATCCCACGCTGGTCCGCGGCATCGACTACTACACGCGAACGATCTTCTCCTTCGTCTGCGATGCCCTCGGCGCCCAGTCCGAGATCGGCGGCGGTGGCCGCTACGACGGGCTGATCGAGCAGCTCGGCGGGCCGGCGACGCCCGCCGTCGGCTGGGCGGCCGGGATCGAGCGGATTCTGCTGGCGCTGGACGAGGAGGGTGAGGAGACGGGGCGCGACGCCTTCGTCGCCGTCGCCGGAGACGACCAACGCGAGCGGGCGATGGCCCTCGTCACCGAGTTGCGCCACGCCGGGCTCTCAGCTGAGCTCGACCTGGCAGGACGCAGCCTCAAGGGCCAGCTCAAACACGCCGACCGCATCGGCGCCCGTCGCCTGCTGATCCTCGAAGCCGACGGCACCGCCCAGTTGCGCGACATGGCCTCCCGGGAGCAGCGCCCGGTCGACCCCGGCAAGCTGCTGGAGGAGCTGACGGCCTGAAAGACTGCTCGTCGTGACCGCGGCCGAGCAGACCCCCTCCCTCAGCCCCAACCGCTATCGCGACGCCTGGTGCGGCCAGGTGCTCGGCGACCGCGTCGACTCCGAGCTGCGCGTCGCCGGCTGGGTTCACCGCCGCCGCGACCACGGGGGCCTGATCTTTATCGACCTCCGCGACCGGACCGGGATCGTCCAGCTCGTCTTCCACCCTGACAACTCGGGTGAGTCGTTCCAGCTCGCGCACAAATTGCGGGCCGAGGATGTGATCAGCGCCGTCGGCTTGGTGGTGCGGCGCTCGGAGGAGACCGTCAACCGCGAGCTGCCGACCGGCGAGGTCGAGCTCGCGGTGAGCGCCGCCGAGCTGCTGGCCGACGCCGAGACGCCGCCCTTTCAGATCGAGGGGTTCGCGGGGGAGGTCGGGGAGGACGCCCGCCTCCGCCACCGCTATCTCGACCTGCGGCGTGAGCAGATGCGCGACGCGCTGCTTTTGCGCCATCGCGTCACCGCGGCGATGCGCGAATTCCTCGACGGCGAGGGCTTCGTCGACATCGAGACGCCGGTGCTGACCCGCTCGACCCCCGAGGGCGCCCGTGACTTCCTCGTCCCCAGCCGCGGTCAGCCCGGCTCCTTCTACGCCCTGCCGCAGTCGCCGCAGCTCTTCAAGCAGATGCTGATGATCGCCGGCTTCGAGCGCTACTACCAGATCGCCCGTTGCTTCCGAGACGAGGATCTGCGCGCCGATCGCCAGCCTGACTTCACCCAGCTCGACATCGAGATGTCCTTCGTCGACATCGACGATGTGATCGAGGCGAACGAGCGGCTGCTGGCGCATCTGTTCGACCGCGTCGGGGGGCCGGCGTTGCGATTGCCGATGGCGCGCCTTCCCTACGACGAGGCGATCTCGCGCTTCGGCACCGACCGGCCCGACACGCGTTTCGGGCTGGAACTCGTCGACCTGGCCGAGCCGCTGCGCGAGACCGAGTTCAAGGTCTTCCGCGGGGTGATCGATTCCGGTGGCGCCGTTCGCGGACTCAACGCAGGCCGACGCGAGATCGCGCGCTCGGGCCTCGACGGCCTCATCTCCCGCGCCCAGGAGCTTGGCGCCAAAGGCCTGGTCTGGGCTTTCCGCGAGGGCGACGGCTGGCGCTCGCCGACGGCCAAGTTCCTCTCGGCCGAGGAGCTGACGGCGCTGAACGAGAAGCTGGGCGCCGAGGAGGGCGACCTCCTGCTTGTCGTCGCCGACCGGCCCAAGGTCGCCAACGCGGTCCTTGCCCAGCTTCGCCTCGATCTCGCCGCCGAGTTCGACCTGATCCCCGAGGGCGCCAATGAGCTGCTCTGGATCGTCGACTGGCCGCTGATGGAGACCGACGACGAAGGCGGTTGGAATCCCCTGCACCACCCGTTCACCGCGCCCGCCGGCGACTTCGACCCCGACAACCCCGGCGGCGCGCGCGCCCTCGCCTACGACGTGGTCTGGAACGGGCAGGAGATGGGAGGCGGCTCGATCCGCATCAGCGACTCCGGTCTGCAGCAGAAGGTATTCGCGGCGCTTGGGATCGACGCCGAGGAAGCCGAGGCCCGCTTCGGCTTCCTGCTCGAGGCGTTGCGCTACGGGGCGCCGCCGCACGGCGGGATCGCTTACGGCGTCGACCGCATAGTTCAGCGGCTGTCCGGCGCCGATTCGATCCGCGACGTGATCGCCTTCCCTAAGACCGCCTCGGGCGCGGATCCGCTGACCAGCGCTCCGGCGCCGGTCGACGAAACGCAGCTGCGTGAGGTCGGATTGCAGCTGCGAGCAAAGCGCCCGCCCGAGCGGCCATGAGCTTGCGGGACCGGCTCGCGCGCTTCGGGCGCCCGGCCCCGGGCCCCGGGAAGACGCCGGTCCACGTCGACGATCCGGGCTTTGACAGCTGGGAGGTGGTGCGCGATTTCGGCGAGGTCAAAACCGCCCGGGCCTGGCACCAGGCCCTTACCGAGGCGGGCATAGAAGCAGCCCTGACGGCCGACTGGCCGCTCGATCGTTTCGGTCGTGGCGACATCGCCCTGCGGGTGCCGCCCGAGCTCTGGAGCGAGGCCGAGCTGCTGCTCTCGAATCTGGACTGATCGGCATTCGCGATGGCCGTGGCGCGGTGCTACCGTTGCACCCGAGGCTCGAACCCGTACGAGAGCCGTCTCACCGTTTGACCCAACACAAACGGCGCGGGAGCCGTATGTCTCCCGATCCCGTGGGATCGGGAGCAGGCACCCACCTTCATTTGAAGGGATCAAAGCCAGAGGCGGCAACGGCGGGTTGGAGTCTCTTTTCCGTTGCGAAGAATTGAAGTTCGGCGCGCCATCCGCGCGCCACCCTCGTCCAGCATCGACCGCATGGCTGGCGAGTGCACCGTTGTTCATCGCAGAGATGAAAAAGGGAGCACTCGTGGCGTGGACCGTTTGATTGGCGAGTTGGCGCGACGGCAGCACGGGGTTGTGGGTCGGGCGCAGTTGCTCGCCTTCGCCGGCCGGGGTGCGATCGATGGGCGGATCGCCCGCGGGGCTTTGCACCCGGTCCATCGAGGCGTCTACGCGGTCGGTCACTCGCGACTGAGCCTTGAGGGCCGGTGGATGGCGGCAGTGTTGGCTTCTGGAGGACGAGCTACCCTCAGCCATCGCTCCGCAGGGCAGCTCTGGGGGCTGCTGGAGCGATCCACGAGGGTGCCGGAGGTGGTCACGCCGGGGCGATGGCGGATCGTTCAGGGCATAGCCGGCCGTCGGGCAATTCTCCGTGAAGACGAAATTGCCGCGGTTGACGGAATTCCGGTGACATCTGTATCCCGAACCCTGTTCGACCTCGCTGCTGTTTTGTCCAAGCGCCAGATGGAGCGGGCACTGAACGAGGCTGAGGTCTTGCGGCTTACCGATTCACTCTCGCTCCCCGATCTGATCGCCAGATATCCACGGCGTCGAGGTGCGGCAAACCTGCGGTCCCTGCTCGCAGCGAGCTCTTTGAGCGGAATTACGCGCAGCGACTTGGAGGAGCGGTTTGTCGCGTTCTTGGACGCGCATGACCTCCCTCGGCCACGGCTCAACACCCACCTTGCTCTCCGAGGCCGCTTCTGCGAAGTCGATTGCCTCTGGCAGTCGCGCCGACTTGTCGTCGAGCTCGACGGCCGGGCCTTTCACGACACCGGCCGCGCCTTCGAGGCCGATCGTGAGCGCGACCGGATTCTGCTGGCGGAGGGATGGCGGGTGACCCGCGTCACCTGGCGGCAGCTGGACCTCGAACCCGGTGCGGTGGCGGCTGATTTGCGCGACCTGCTGCGGTTTGAGGCTGGGCGTCCTACCCTTAGTTGATGGACCGGGATCTTTTTGAGCATTACCTACGGGATGAGACGCGGCTTGGGCCGGTGCTCGAGGGGGCCTTCACCGGCGCCGCCGGGGGCGCCGCCTGCGGCGATCTCTCGCGGATCTCGCTCTCGCTGGAGGATGGGCTGATCGCCTCGGCCAGCTTCGACAGCGAGGGTTGTGGGGCGATGCGCGCCGCCACCGCCGCCGCGGTCGATCTTGTCTGTGGCGAGCGGGTTCTCGACGCGGCCCGCGTCGGGGTTGATGAGATCGACGCTGCCCTGGGGGGCCTGGCGCCGGCAAAGCGCCACGCCGCGCAGCTTGCCGGCGACGCCCTGCACCGGGCGCTGGCGGCAGCCGCCTCCTCCGCCGAGGTGCTGGAGAAGCCGGCTGCCAAGCGGGTCGCGGTGGCTATGTCGGGTGGCGTCGACAGCGCTGTCGCCGCTCTGCTCGAGCGAGAGGCCGGGGCGGAGGTCGTCGGCGTCACCGTCAAGCTCTGGGCCGACCCGATGACCGACGGCGCCAAGGCCTGCTGCTCGCCGGAGGCCGTGCTCGGCGCCCGTGGGCTAGCCCACTCGCTCGGCATCCCCCACTTCACGCTCGACCTCGAGGAGGAATTCCGCCAGCGGGTGGTCGATCGCTTCATCAGCGGTTACGCCGAGGGCAACACCCCCAACCCCTGCATTCTCTGCAACGGCGAGGTGCGGATCGCGGCGATGGTGGACCTTGCCGAGCGCCTCGGCGCCGGTCGCCTGCTAACCGGCCATTACGCGCGCATCGTCGAGGACTCAGACGGGCCGCTGCTCGCCTCCGCCGCCGACGAGGCGAAGGACCAGAGCTACATGCTGGCCGCGCTGCCGCCGGATCTGCTCGGTCGCCTCGGCTTCCCGCTCACCGAGCTGACCAAGCCCGAGGTCCGCGAGATCGCCGCCCGCCACGGGCTCTCCGTGGCCCGCAAGGCCGAGAGCCAGGATCTCTGCTTCCTCGCCGGTCAGGGCAAGCGCGGTTTCCTGCGTCGCCACGGCGGCCTC
>DATCBF010000382.1:0-2890 GCA_036512025.1 Solirubrobacterales bacterium | reverse complement strand
CCCACCCCGCCCTGCGCCCTGCGCGGCGATCCCGGCGTCAGCCGAGCTTCACCGTATGGCGTGCGCCGCCAACCGTGATCGCAGCGCGCGCCTCAGCCACGATCTTGCAGCGCCCGCGCGGCGAGCGCGTAAAGGAGGCGTGACCGGCGTGTGACAGTCTCGTGATCGGCCGACTGGGTGAGCTCGGGATTGTTCGCCCGAGTTTCCCGGCATCGCTCAAGCAGCGCCGGCTGATAGACGACTACCGTATAACGAGGCTGATCGCTGATCGGGCTGATCGACGACGGTCGACGGCGACTGGAGACGAGCGTGATATCCACGCGGGACCGTAGGAACCTCAGGAAGACGAGAACATTGCGCATCGTGCTCGCGAGCGCGAGCATCTTGCTAATCCTGATCGCGCTGCCCTGCGCCTCGGCCGGGGCGACGGAAAGCGCCGTCTCGCCGCTGCCCGCCTCCGACTACACCGTGCGCCACGTATGCCCAGCGCCCGCGCCGGGGTACGCCGGCTGTTTGGCGCTGGAGTTGGTGCCGAGGACGGCGGCGGCGCGTGCGCACACCCATCCGCTGGGGATCACAAGAAGCCGGCCGATCGTGGCCGCCAAAGCCTCGGAAGGGGCCTTCGGCCTGCGCCCCCAGGATCTGCACAGCATTTATCAGCTGCCGACCACTGTCGCCCCCACGCAGACGATCGCACTCGTGGATGCCTACAACGACCTCAGCGCCGAAGCCGACCTGAAGGTCTATGACAAAGAATTTGGGCTGCCCGAATGTACCGCCGCGAACAAATGCTTCGAGCAGCTCAACCAGAACGGGAAAACCGGGAAACTGCCCTTTCCCGTGAGCGACGAAGCAAGAGAAAAAGAAGAAGCGATCTGCGAAACCGCGACAGGAAAAGTAAAGGAAGAAGCCTGTAAAGAAGTGGAAGAAGCCGATGGATGGGCGGGCGAGATATCGCTCGACATCGAGGTCGCTCATGGGGTGTGTCAGAACTGCCGCATCATGCTTGTCGAGGCCAACTTGGCCTCGTTCTCCGATCTCGAAGCGGCCGAGGAAGCGGCCGTCAGACTCAGCGCCACAGAGATCTCGAACTCCTGGGGCGGCCCCGAGCAAGGCGCGACGCCGGCCGCGGACAACACGAGCTCCTTCAACCATCCCGGCATCGTCATCGCGGCGGCCGCGGGTGACGATGGTTACCTGGACTGGGACGCCAAGGAAAGCTCGGAAAGAGGCTTCGCCGACTATCCCGCCTCATCTCCACACGTGGTCGCAGTGGGTGGCACCCGCCTGAGCCTCACCACCGGCGGTGAATGGGCGGGCGAGACCGTGTGGAATGGCGATGGCGCCGGCGGAAGCGGATGCAGCCGCTCGCTCGCCGCCCCTGAATGGCAGACCACAGAGCCCGACTGGCCGACCGTGGGCTGCGATTCAGGGCGAGCCGTCGCCGATGTCTCGGCCGATGCCGATCCGTACACCGGCGTCGCGATCTATGACTCAACCCCGGAAAGCCTGGGAGAACAGACGGGCCCTGGCTGGATATCGCTCGGCGGAACGAGTCTCGCGTCGCCGCTCGTTGCCTCGGTGTTCGCGCTCGCCGGGGGAGCCGCTGGCGTCGAATACCCTGCGGAGACCCTGTACGAAAATGAGATCGAAGACCCGACAACGCTTCACGACGTGACCTCGGGATCCAACGGCAAGTGTGAAGCCAAAGAACTCTTCAACGAAGAAACCGGGCTCTCCAACTGCGAAGAGTCCTTCGAGGCGGCGGACTGCTCCGGGAGTCTCATCTGCAATGCCAGCCCCGGCTACGACGGCCCCACCGGAGTCGGCACCCCCGATGGGATCACCGCCTTCAAGCCCGTCAGCGAAGAAGTCAAGCGGAAGAACGAAGAAAAGGGGCGCGCGGAAAAGCAGCTACGAGAAGAAAAGAAGAAAGAAGAAGAAGCAAAAAACCAGGGCGGCGGCTCCGGCAGTGGCGGCTCGGGCGGTAACGGCTCGATCACCGGGGGCTCGACCACCGGCGCGGGCGACGCCTCCTCGTCCACCGCCTCCACCGTCGCCGGCCAGCCCATCATCAAGCTATCGGCCTTCGCCCTCACCCCAAGCGCTCTCCTCACGCTGCACCGTGTCCGGCCGAAGGTCTCTTCCGTGGGCTTCGCCTTTACCATCAGCGCCGCCGCGCGCGTACGCGCCAGCATCGCCAAGCGCGTCCGGGTGCGGGGCCGCGAGCAATGGGTATTCGTGCCGGGCTCGGTCACGTTCGCCGCGGCCAAGGGATCCAACCGACGGCATCTCACCAGCCGCGACGGGCTCACCCCCGGCAGCTACCGTCTGACCCTCACACCTCAGCACGGCAGCGCGCGGTCGATCGTCTTCCAGATTGGGTAGATCCTCTCCCCTCCCCTTGTTTGGCGCCTTTCCTCCCCCTGTTCGGCGCTTTGCAAGCCGAGCTGCAGGAGAGCGCCCGTTGCTTGTGCTCGGACCCTCCCCTGGCTAGCTTGCCGACTTCATGTCCCTCTCCCCTCACCGCCTGCCGCGGTCGAGCTCCGCTCGGCTGGGCGCATTGGCGGCCGTGCTCGTCATCGCCTCCACTGGGGCCGCAGCCGCGGGGTCCGTCGCCGACGGTTCGAACTCCGGCTCGCTGGAAAGCAAGATCTCGGCCTCGCAGTCAAAGGAAGGCGAGGTGCGCTCGGGGATCGGCGCCGACTCCCATCAGATCGCGGGCTTCCAGGGCAACATCGACGACCTGCAGACGCGCCTGGACGCGCTGGAATCGAGCCTCGACACCGAGCGCAGTCTGCTCGCCGATCTGCGCTCGCAACTGCGCGGCGCCCGCGCCCACCTTGTGTCGTTGCAGGTCCAGCTCGGGCGCGACCGGCAGGTGCTTGTC
>DATCBF010000381.1:0-6295 GCA_036512025.1 Solirubrobacterales bacterium | reverse complement strand
CTGCCCCGCTTCGCGGTTGCGAGCCTCCCCGACGACACGCCGACTCTGATCGCCGCCCGCGACGAGGTGCTGGCGCTGCTGCGCAAGCACGGCTCTCTCGAAGACGCGGCCCTCGGCCCCCTCCTCAATGCGGCCCGGCATCGATTCGGCGCCGACGCCTCCGACCCGATTCCTCTCTAATGGCATCGTGCGCGTAATAGCCGGAGACCTGGGGGGGAGGCAGTTGCTGGCGCCGCGGGGCTGGAAGGTGCGGCCGACGTCGGACCGGGTCCGCGAGGCGATCTTCTCCGCCCTCGGCGCCAAGGTGCGGGAGGCGCTGGTGCTCGACCTCTACTGCGGCACGGGCGCGCTTGGGATCGAGGCGCTCTCGCGCGGCGCCCATAACGCGATTCTGGTCGACCGCGATACCCGCCCGGCCCTCGGCAACGTTGAGAACCTCGGCCTCGGCGATCGGGTCGAGTTGGTCCGCGCCGATGCAATCGCCTGGCTCTCGGGTCAGGCCGAGTCCTCGCCGGCTATCCGCTTCGACCTCGTCTTCGTCGATGCCCCCTATAGACTCGCCGACCGCGTGGGGCAGGAACTGAACAGCCATTTACCACGCCTGCTCGCCGAGAGCGGGCGGGCGATCGTTGAGAGCGGCGCCGGCCGGCCGCTGCGGATCGAGACGCTGGAGCGCCTGCGCCAGCGTCGCTACGGCAGCACCGACGTCTCTTTCTACGCGGAGCCGGCGCGATGAGCAAACGCAACGGCACCGTCGTCTGCCCCGGCAGCTACGACCCGGTAACCAACGGCCACATCGACATCATCACCCGCACTTCGAATGTCTTCGAGCGGGTCGTGGTCGGGGTCGTAAACAACCCGGTGCGCAAGGAGAAGACTCTCTTCAACGCCGAGGAGCGCCAGGCTTTCATCGCCGATGCGACGGCTCATCTCGCCAACGTCGAGGTGAATATCTTCTCCAGCCTCCTGGTCGAGTTCGCCCGCGAGAACGAAGCAGCGGCGATCGTCAAGGGGTTGCGGGCGATCTCGGACTTCGAGTACGAGTTCGAGATGGCGCAGCTCAACCGCAAGCTCGACCCGGGCATCGAGAGCATGTACGTGATCGCATCCCCGCACTACAGCTTCCTTTCCTCGACCGGGGTCAAGGAAATGGCGACCTTCGGGGGCGACGTCTCCGACCTCGTCCCGGGCCCTGTCGCGGTGGCGATGGCCGAACGCCTGGGCGCCCGGTAGGCTTTTTCAGGGAGATCCTGTGGGCGAGAGTTTGCAAAAACACGAGGAAATGACGGCCTCTTCGCCAAAGTTGCCTCTGACACGTAGGCTTACGGCCTGCTGATGGATGTACTAGTCCTCATAGACAAGCTGGACGACGTCGTCCACAACGCCCGACCCGTCCCCCTGACGGATCAGGTGCGCGTGGACCGCGAGGAGATCTATGACCTCCTCGATCAGATGCGCGCCACGATCCCCGAGGAGATCAAGCAGGCGCGCTGGATCGTCAAGGAGCGCCAGGAGATGCTGGCCGAGGCAAAGCGCGAGGCCGAGCGGATTGTGCGCGAGGCCCGCGAGCAGCAGGCCCGTCTGATCTCCGACGAGGAGGTCACCAAGCAGGCCGAGCGCGCCGCCGACGAGATTGTCGAGGACGCACGGACTCGCGAGCGCGAGATCCGGCTCGGCGCCGAGGACTATGCCGACGAGATTCTCAACACGCTCGAGGTCAACCTTCAGAAGTTCCTTGCCGCCGTGCAGCGGGGGCGGGATCGTCTGGCCGGCCGGGACGAAGAGCCCGTCGCCGAGCTCGACGAGCAGCCTTAGTCGGCGGGTGGGGATCCGCACCCCTTCCGAGCGGAGCAGTTGCTCGTCTATCTCTTAATACGTAGCTGCGATTACTGCGAGGCCGTCGGCCTGCCAGGCGACCTGGCCGCCTGACCAGGCAAGCGCGTTCTTGAGCTGATCGCTCTCGAACATGTCGCCGATGACGAGGGAGCGGGAGTGGTCTTTTACCCGGCGGTAGAGGGCCTGGGCTTTGTCTTCCTCCAGGTCGCCTGCGGAGAGGACTGAGATGACCAGGTCCCAGGGGCCGTCGGGGAGGGGGTCCTCCATGCGGGCCAGCTGCACGTCGTCGTAGGTGGCGCGGGCTCGGAAGACCATGTCCGGGCTGGAGTCGAGGCCCACGACCCAGGCGTCGGGATATGCCTCGATCAGGCGCCGGGTCGTCTCACCGGTTCCCATTCCCAGCTCCAGCACCCGCTCCGGGGCGAAGGGGATCGCGGCGATCGCCTGCTCCTGTAGCTCCTCGTAGCGTGGGACTTTGGAGCGGATGCGCTCCAGGTAGGTCTCCGGTGTCCAGTCGAATCGATTCATTTCGTAATCTCGTCGGGAGGGTGTCCATCGTAAGTCCCTGCCCAGCGGAGGAGTGATCATGGCTCATGCGCCCACCACGATCGTCGACCTTGCCCGTCTCACGCTCACGCACGGAGAGGGCAGACGGCTCGATATCCCGGTTCGGCTCGACCCGCTGGAGCTGGGTGGACAGGTCTATGTCGCGGCGCCCGAATCGGTTAAGACCCGGCTCGATATCTCACGGCCGAGCGGTGGCTTCGCCTTTCGGATGCGCTTCCCGGTCCGGATCGAGGGGCCCTGCATGCGTTGCCTCGAGCCCGCGGTGCTGGAAGCCGACGTCGATGCCCGCGAGGTCGACCATCACAACACCGACGACCAGGAGCTGCGCAGTCCCTACGTCGTCGAGGGCGAGCTCGACATCGGCCGCTGGGCTCACGACGCCGCCGTCTTGGCAACCCCGACCAGGCTGCTCTGCCGGCCCGACTGCGCCGGGCTTTGCCCCGTTTGCGGCGTCTCTCTGAACGACGCCGATCCCGCCGATCACGAACACGAGACCGGTATCGATCCTCGCTGGGAGAAGCTCAAAGACCTGAAGCTCGACTAGATGACGTAGCATTCCGCGTCCGATGGCTGTCCCAAAGAAGAGAACTTCGAGCGCGCGGCGCGATAAGCGGCGCGCCAACCACAAGGCAGGCAAGGCTCGTCTGAACAATTGCCCGCGCTGCCACAGCCCTCGCCTGCCCCATCGCGTCTGCCCGACATGCGGCACCTACGCCGGGCGTGAGGTCATTTCTCACAAAGCCGCCGCGCCGGCGACGCCTTCCACTTCGCAGGAGTAGATGCCCGGCGGGCAGGGCGTGACCGTCGCCCTCGATGGCTTCGGGGCGGAGCAGGGATTTGACGTGCTGGCCGCAGGGGCCCGGCTCGCCGCCGCGGACGGGATCCGGCTGCGTGTGTTCGGGCCGCCCGATGAGCTCGGACTGGACGGAGTCGAAGGCATCGAGGTTGTGCCGATCTCGGAGTCGATCGCAAACGAGGAGGACCCGGTGCCGGCGGTCCGTGCCAAGAAAGAGGCCTCGGTGGTCCGGGCCGCCCGCGATGTGGCCGAGGGGAATTCGGCGGCGCTGGTCAGCGCCGGCTCGACCGGAGCGACGATGGCCGCGGCGACCTTCGGGCTGCGGCGCCTGCAGGGGGTGCAGCGGCCGGCGCTGGCGGTGCAGTTGCCGGTCCCAGGCAAGCCGGTCCTCTTCCTCGACGTTGGCGCCAACGTCGAGGTCCGCGCTCAGCATCTGGTCCAGTTCGCCTTTCTCGGCGCCGCCTTCAGCCAGGCGGTGCTCGGGGTCGCGAGCCCGCGTGTCGGCCTGCTCTCGGTCGGCGAGGAGGCGGGCAAGGGCCGTGAGGAGGTGGTCGAGGCCTTCCGGGTGCTCTCGGGGTCGACGGGCATCGATTTCGCCGGCAATGTCGAGGGCCGCGACCTTCCCGCCGGCGTCGCCGATGTGGTCGTGACCGACGGCTTTACCGGCAACGTCGCCCTGAAGTTGATGGAGGGCACCGCGCGCACCATCACCGCGGCGATCCGCGACGCCGCCCGCTCCAACCCGCTGACCGCGGCCGGGGGGCTGCTGATGCGCCCGGCGCTTGGCGGCCTGCGACGGGAGCTGCACCCGGATACGACCGGCGGCGCGATCCTGCTCGGGCTTCGCGGAGTCGCCGTCGTCGGTCACGGCAGCTCCAGCGCCGAGGGGATAGCGAACGCGGTGCGGATGGCGGCGCGCGCGGTCAAGGTTGACGCCATCGGTCGCACTGCCTTATTGCTGCAAAGAGCAGGGGCGACGCGCGGATCTCTCGCGGCGGATTCCGGCGCGTGATAGGAACCGTGCGATGAGCCGCGAGGAAGTCCTGGACCTGGTCCGCAACCACCTGTCGGAGGAGCTCGAGGTCGACATCGCGAAGATCTCCGAACAGACCCGCTTCAAGGAGGATCTCGACGCGGACTCGCTCGATCTCTACGAGCTGGTGATGGAGCTCGAGGACCGCTATGGCGTCGCGGTCTCCGAGCAGCAGGCCGCGCAGATCAAGACCGTCGGCGACGCGGTCGGGTTCGTTCTCGACCACGCGCCCGCCTGAGCAGGTGCCCGCGGACTCCGAGTCGGCTGTTGCGGCGCTGGCGGCCCTGGTCGCCGACCTCTCCGAGGATCTGCGTGGCCGGGCCCTGACCCACACCTCCTGGACGGAGGATCGGGTCGACTCCTTCGAGCGGCTTGCCTTTCTCGGCGACAGCGTCCTGGGGCTCTCGGTTGCCTCGCGCCTCTTCGCCAGCTTCCCGCAGCTCGATTCCGGAGGCTTGACCAAGGTCCACAACCAGGCCGTCAGCGGTGTCTCCTGCGCCGAGGTGGGTCGCCTGCTCGGCGTGCCGGAGATGTTGCGGCGAGCCGAGCCCGCGGACGCGGTGGCGGCGATCCCGGCCGAGACTCTGCTCGCCGGCGAGCGGCCGCTGCCGGAGGCCACCGAGGCGCTGATCGGAGCCTGCTTTCTCGCCTTTGGATTCGAGCGCACGGCGGCTGCCGTCGCTGCGGCATTCGAGCCTCGAATCGAGCACGCCAGCGAGACCATGATCGATTTCAAGTCGGCCCTGCAGGAGTTGCTGGCAAGGCGGGGAGCGCGCGTAAGCTACGAGGTGACCGACGCGACCGGGCCGCCGCACCAGCGCATCTTCGCGGTGGCGGCGATCGTAGATTCCGAGCAGATAGGAGAGGGCTCGGGCAGGAGCAAAAAGGCAGCCGAGCAGGCGGCCGCGGAGCAGGCGCTGAAGCGCCTCGACGGATGACTGCCCTGGCCGGGGTTCGCGTCCGACTCACCCGCCAGCCTTGCAATCGAGGAGCGAGGATTAGATGTATCTGAAATCGATCACGATGAAGGGGTTCAAGTCGTTCCCCGAACGCCAGCGGCTGGAGTTTTCCCCTGGCGTCAGCGTCATCGTCGGGCCTAACGGCTCAGGCAAGTCGAACATCACCGACGCTGTTCTCTGGGCGCTTGGAGAGCAGAGCCCGGGAGCGATCCGCGGCGCCTCGATGCAGGACGTGATCTCCGCCGGGGGCGAGGGCGTCGGCCGCCGTCGCCAGGCCGAGGTCGAGGTCGTGATCGACAACGCCGAAGGCCGTGCCGCGACCGAGTTCTCAGAGGTGGCCGTGCAGCGCAGCCTCGATCGCTCCGGCGACGGCGAGTACCGCCTCAACGGGGCCCGCTGCCGCCTCGTCGATGTGGTCGAGGTGCTGTCCGACACCAACCTCGGCCGCGAGATGCACTCGGTGATCAGCCAGGGCCGGGTCGAGACGATCGTCCATTCCAAGCCGCGCGAGCGGCGCCTGCTGGTCGAGGAGGCCGCCGGGCTCGGTAAGCACCGCAAACGCCGTCGCCGGGCAGAGCTGAAGCTGCAGGGAACCCGTTCCAACCTCGATCGAGCCCTCGACGTCGAGCGTGAGGCCCGGGCCCGCCTGCGGCCGCTGAAACGCCAGGCGCAGGCGGCGGAGTTGGGAGCGCGGATCGAGCGCGAGGAGCTCGGGCTGCGGGCGCAGCTCGTCGCCGAGGAGCTGCGCTTCGGCGCCGATCGTGCCGCCGCGGCCGCCAAGGCAGCGGAGAAGGCGCGGGCGATCAGGAAGGGGATCGAGGCGCGGCTGACCGAGGTCAGCGGCCGCCGTCGCGCGGCCGAGGAGCGCTTCGCCGCCCGCGATCGCGACCGCACCCTCGCCTGGGGCCTGTTGACCAAGCTGCGCGGCGAGCAGGAGCGGATCGCGGTCCGCGCTGCCACCCTGGCCGATCGTCAGGGAGTGCTCGACGCCAGGCTGGAGGCGCTTCGAGCCGACCTTGGGCCTCTGACCTTGGATGTGGGCGCCGCCGGAGGCGCTCCCGCCGAGCGGGCGCGCAAGCTCGAGGAGGAGCTGAGTGAGATCGA
>DATCBF010000380.1:0-4711 GCA_036512025.1 Solirubrobacterales bacterium | reverse complement strand
GGTCGAGTCGGTCCGGGAGGGCTATCTGCTGCACTATGGAGAGCCCCGCCTGCTCGCCGGTCATGACGCCGATCTCGCCCTGCTCGCCGGCGACTATTTGTACGCACTCGGCATCCGCCGTCTTGCCGCCCTCGGCGACACGAGCGCTGTCGGCGAGCTGGCCGACCTGATCAGCCTCTCGGCCCAGCTGCACGCCGAGGGGCGGGCTGCAGCGGCTCCGGAGCTGTGGAGAACAGCCGCGATTGCGGTTGGAAACGGGGCTGACGAGACCCATGAGACGGCCAAGCGGATCCTTCGAGAAGGGTCGCCAAATGTCTAGGCCCCCGACTTCTACCTCGGTATCGTTGCCAACGCAATAGACTTCCGCGTCGCGATTTCGACGTGACTGTGGCTGACGAGACGGACAAGAGAAACGGAGCTGACGAGGCTCCCCGGCAGCAGCGGGTACAGCCCGACCCTCCCGGCTACTTCGAGGGCGAGTCGATGACCCGCCGCCGGGCCTTCACGATCGCCGCCCAGGGCCTCGGCGGGATCGCCGGCGCCGCCATCGTCCTGCCCGCCGTCGGCTTCGCCGTCGCCCCGATCTTCCACCGCGGCAAGGAGCGTTGGGAGGCGGTCGGCCCGGTCGGAGACTTCGTCGAAGACACCTATCGCCAGGTGGTCTTCACCGAAACCGAGGGAATCGGCGATGCCGGCAAGACCACCGCCTACATCCGCAAAAGCTCCAAGCAGCTCGAAGAAGAACCCGGCAAGTACGTCGCGGTCTCCAACCGCTGCGCCCACCTCGGCTGTCCGGTCCGCTTCGTCGAGGCCGCGGGCAACTTCATCTGCCCCTGTCACGGTGGCGTCTACGACTTCCAGGGCAAACGGATCGGCGGCCCGCCGGTGCGCCCGCTCGACCAGTTCCAGACCCGTGTCCGTGAAGGCCAGGTCGAGGTCGGCCCGCGCTACAGCGTCACCTCGCAGCTGGAACCGGTCCGCGCCCGCGACCCGGGAGAGTTCACCGGCGGCATCTGGGAATACCTCTACCCGCCCCGACCCTCTACCTTCCCGGCGCCCTGATGCCAAAACTTCCATCGATCCCCGACGCGATTGTCCCCGCCCCGCTGCGCAAACCGGCCAAGCCGGGAGAGGGCCGGGTGGGCAACGGCCAGGCGCCCGCCGACCTCAAGACCTCGCCGCCGGAGCGACCGACCGACGTCAAGCGCCTTGGCGACCAGGCCAAAGACGCCCCGGCCGACGTGCTCGCCTGGGTCGACCAGCGCACCGGCGCCACCGGCTTCCTCACCGGGATGCTCTTCCGCAAGGTGCCGAAGGGGACCAACTGGTTCTACACGCTCGGCTCGGCGACACTCTTCGCCTTCATCGTGCAGGCGGTGACCGGCGTCTTCCTGGCGATGTTCTACACGCCGTCGACGACCCAGGCCTACGCATCGATCTCCCACATCAACAACGACGTCCCGCTCGGCCAGCTCGTGCACGGCATGCACAAGTGGGGCTCCAGCGTGATGGTGATCCTGATCTTCCTCCATATGGGCCGCACCTTCTTCTTCGGCGCCTACAAGTATCCGCGTGAGCTGAACTGGGTGATCGGCGTCGTCCTCCTGATCCTGACGATGACGATGGCCTTCACCGGTTACCTGCTGCCCTTCGACCAGCGTTCCTTCTGGGCCTCGGTCGTCGGCATCAACATCAACGGCACCGGGCCGATCGTGGGGCCGTACCTGAGCGATTTCCTCAGAGCCGGCCCCGAGCTCGGGGCGACCACGCTGTCGCGCTTTTACTCGATCCACATGCTGCTCGTGCCGGGGGCGATCATCTCCCTGATCGGCGCCCATATGTACCTCGTCGTCAAGCTGGGGACGACGGCGCCGCCGTGGGTCAAAGCCGACCGGCCCAAGGTCGCCGACCCGGTTCAGCAGCTTGACGCCGGCGCCGCGAGCAACGGCAGTGGCAACGGAGCGGCGCCGATCTCATGAAGCCCGCCGACAAGCAGGCCTACCTCGAGGAGTACGAGGTCCTGAAGAAGAAGGGGAAGCCCTTCTTCCCCTACGCGGTTCTCAAGGACTCGGCGATGGCCCTGATCGTGGTCGCCGTGATCATCGCGATGTCGTTGATCCTCGGCGCCGAGCAGGGGCCCAAGGCAGACCCGACGACGACCACCTACGTGCCGCGCCCGGAGTGGTACTTCTTCTTCCTCTTCGAGGTCCTGCGCGTGATCAAGCCGCCGCAGCTGGTCCCGGTCGCGACGATCGGCATTCCGACCATCTGCATGGTCCTCCTTCTCCTCCTGCCCTTCTACGACCGCAACCCCGAGCGCCGCCCCGAGCGCCGCCCGCTGGCGACCACTGCCGGCTGCCTGACGATCATCGCGATGGCCTACCTCACCTACCAGGGCGCGACCGGAGGTTCGCCGACCGAGATCGATATGAAGGTCGCGCCTCAGTACGAAGCCGGCAAGGAGGTGGTCGCGGGCTCGGGCTGCCTGGCCTGCCACAAGCTGGGCGAGAACGGCAACAATGGGCCAGGTCCGGAATTGACCCACATCGCCCAGCGGATTCCCCGCGCGGCGATCATCCGCTCGGTCGAAATCGGGCCCAGCATCATGCCTTCCTATCGGGATCTCCCACCCAAAAAGCTCAACGAGCTAGCCGATTTCCTCTCCTCACTCGACTAAACCGTCCAGGGACTCCGCCCAGTTCGCGGGGCAGGTCAACCGCATGTTCGACCGCGTCGCGGGGCACTACGACACGCTCAACTCGGTCATGTCCGCCGGCCTTCACCACGGCTGGCGCGAGCGCGCCGGGGAGCGGGCTGATCTGAGCCCCGGCGACTCGGTGCTCGACGTCTGCTGTGGCACCGGGGACCTGGCGCTGGAGCTCTCGCGCCTGGTGATGCCCGGCGGCCATGTCGTCGGCTGCGACTTCTCCGAGCCGATGCTCGATCTCGCTCGCGAGAAGGCGTCTGGGCGGGCCGTCGAGGGAGTCCGGTTCGAGTGGGCTGATGCGCTGCAGCTCCCCTACGACGCCGGCCGCTTCGACGCGGTCACCGTCGGTTTCGGAGTTCGCAACTTCGCCGACCGCGAGCGCGGCCTGCGTGAGATGTCACGTGTCCTTCGCCCCGGCGGGCGATTGGTGATCCTCGAGATCACACAGCCGACCCGCCCGCCTCTGTCCACCTTCTTCTCGCTCTGGTTCGACCGCATCGTGCCGCTGCTGGGCGCGGTCGCCGGCAACGCCGAGGCCTACGAGTACCTGCCGGAGTCGGTCCGCAGCTTTCCCAGCCCGCAGGGGCTCGCCGCTGAGATGGATGCCGCCGGGCTGGAGCGGATTCGCTACACGGTTCTGGCCGGCGGGATCATCGCCGTCCACAGCGGCATCCGCGAGTGACCAGGCGCTCGGCGGTGCCGCCGCCGGTGACGGCGGTCCTCGAGGCGTCGAGCCGCTGGCTGCCGGTGCAGCTGGGCGAAGTCGAGGACGGCCTCCGCGAGTTGAGTCGCGGCCACGGGACCCAACTCAGCGCCGACGCGACGGCGACGCTTTCGGCGGGAGGCAAGCGCCTGCGGCCGCTGCTGGTCCTGCTCTGCGCAGGGGGCGCCGACGGCCCCGCCGCTGTCCGCGCCGCCACCGCGGTCGAGCTCGTCCACATGGCAACCCTGGTCCACGACGACGTCCTCGACGACGCGCCGCTTCGGCGCGGTCGGCCGACTGTCGCCGCCACCTCGGGCCGGGACGGGGCCGTCGCGACCGGGGACCTGCTCTTCTCGCGCGCCTTCGCCCTGCTCTCGGAGGCCGGCGACCAGCGCTCGATCGCCCTGCTCGCCGAAGCCTCGGAGGCGCTCGCGAAAGGGGAGTTGGCTCAGCGCCAGGATGCCTTCGACCTCGCG
The DNA here is from genome assembly GCA_036512025.1 of Solirubrobacterales bacterium. GTDB lineage: Bacteria > Actinomycetota > Thermoleophilia > Solirubrobacterales > 70-9 > DATCBF01. The sequence goes on along the minus strand of DATCBF010000380.1, from coordinate 825 downwards.
ATCTCCGAACAGCGTTACCTCGACCGCTGCCGCCTGAAGACCGCCAGCTTGTTTGAGTGCGCCTGCCTGCTCGGCCGCGACGAGCAGTCGTTGCGGGAGTTCGGCGGCGAGATCGGGCTCGCCTTCCAGCTCCTCGACGACGTCCTCGACGTCTCCGGCCCGCCCGAGCGGACCGGCAAGGCGCGGGGCACGGACCTGCTCGACGGCACCGTGACGCTGCCGCTGATCGAGGCGGCCAGATCCGACCCGGGGATCCGTTCGGTCGACCTCCGCGCCCTTGATGCCGCGGCAGCCGAAGCCGTTTGCGACAGGATCGCCGTCACCGGCGCCCTCGACGCGGTCCGCGCACGGGCACTGGAGATGGTCGCCAGCGCGAAACGCCGGCTTGAGGGGCCCGCGTTCGATCCCGAGCAGAAGCATCTACTCGGCTTGATCGCCGACGGCGTGGTACAGCGCTACAGCTGAACCCCGCTCCTAGGAGAAGTCGTCGGCGCTGATCAGGTCGGCGGCGAGTGCCGCGGCGAAGGTCTCGGCCATCTCGGCCATGTTCGCGTGCTCGAGCGCCTTCAGCTCATCCGCCAGCTCGTGGGTGCCGAGGTCGAGCTGCTCGTCGAAGTCGTCGATCTCGCGCTCGCCGTGAACGGCATCGCTGTGCCACTCGCACTCGGGGCAGCGCCTCCAGATTCGCCAGTGCGCCCTGTCCTCGCCCTGCTCCCACGACATCGGCTGGACCAGGCACGATCCGCAGGACGGGCAGATGTGAAGCCCGGCGGCGATCTCGGTCTGGGTCCGGCCCATGTCTTTCATGCTTGCTTATCGAACCCG
>DATCBF010000379.1:0-3955 GCA_036512025.1 Solirubrobacterales bacterium | reverse complement strand
CACCACCTCCCTTCCTCATGACATTCCCGCCTCCGGCGGCTCCGGGCCCACCGCCAGCCTTGAAAACGCACTGAACGCCCTTGAAGCGATCAAAGCCGGCGGCGGCTCTGTCTCGGTCAGCGGCGGCCCTGGCTCACCGGGAGGCACCACCCCCTACCTGATCAGCTTCGACGGTGGCCCACTTGGCGGCGCCGACCAGCCTCTGCTGCGAGACGCGGATGGCTCACCGCCACTCAGCGGCGCCGGCGCCACCGCTGATGTTGTCACCACGAACCCCGGCGCCACCGGCTTTGAGATCTGCGAGGCCGCCGAGGGGGATGTCTGTAAACAGGCGCCCGCCTCTGAGTTTGCCGAACCCGTCGTCGGCGGCAGGCTCACCAACCCGGCGAGTGTCGCCGTCGACCAGGTTAGCGGCGACGTCTACGCCGCCTCCGACAGCCGCGTGTCGCGCTTCTCGGCAACGGGCCAGTTCCTGCGGGCCTGGGGCGGCGACGTGGTGCGTTCGGGGCCCGACAACAGCAATGTCGACGAGCAGCAGGAAGTCACTGTCAGTGCCGGCGTCGGCACCTTTACTTTGAATTTTGGCGGCATTTGCAGCGGCTGTCCGCACGCAACGACTGGCGCGATCCCCTACAACGCCCCTGCAAGCGGCCCGGGGTCGGTCGAGGAAGCACTCGACAACCTCTTTAACATCGGTGGCGAAAACCCGCCCGGTTTCGTAAGCGTCACTGGCGGCCCCGGCGACCCGGGCGGCAATCACCCCTACCTGATCAGCTTCGAAGGCTCGCTTGCCGGCGACAACCTTGTTCAGCTCAGCTCCTCGGCGACCGGCCTCGCCGGCGGCACTGCCACGGTCTCCACCGTTGCCGACGGCGGCGCACCTGAGGTTTGCACCGACAGTGATGTCTGCCAGCAGGGTCAGATAGACGGTCGTGCCGGCTACCTGGGTGAAGGTGCGCAGTACCTTGCGGTGGCGCCGAACGCCGCGCCGAACGCCGGCGACGTCCTCGTCGCTGAAGCTTTCACCAACAGCAGGGTGCAGGAGTTCACCCCGAGCGGCGTTGTGGTGCGGATGTTCGGTTTCGACGTCGTCAAATCCGGACCGGATGACGCCGGTACCGGATTCGAGGTCTGCGTCCCGGCCAATGGTGACGTCTGTAAAGCCGGCATATCTGGCACCGGCATCGGCCAGTTTGCGAGCCAGCATTTTCGCGGTATCGCCGAGGGACCGAGCGGGGCGATCTACACGGCAGAGGGAAGGAACATCGGTGGCGACTCGGGGGCATCCCCGAGTCTCCGTGTGCAGAAGTTCACGCCCGGCGGCGGCCTCACCCTCACCCCCTCCCTCTTCGGCACCGATGAGGTCCAGGCGGTCACCGTCAACGCCGGCGGCGGCGGCTTCCGTCTCGCCGCCACCGATCCCTACGGCACCACCGGCACGGGCATCTGCAACGGCGGCAATGAAACAGTGACTGGGTTCAGGACCAAGACCGGGGAGTTCACCCTCGGTCAACCGATCTTCGGCAGCCCTGAAGCCTCCGGCTACATCACCGCGGTTGGCCCCAGCACGATCTCGCTTTCCAAGCGGCTTTCAACCTCCAGCGATAGCTGCTCAATCGTCTCGCCCCGACACGATGACACCGGGGGTGTCGGCAGCGGCAGTCTCAGCGGCGGCTCATCCACCGTCACCTCAGTCGTTGGCGGGCGTGGCACGGCAAACCTCGGCACCATCGCAAGCGGAGACGTGACCAACGGATCCAACACGATCCATAACGTGACCGTCCCTGGCGGGGACTTTCTCGGAAGTTTCGTGAAAGGCGACCCGATCAACGGCCCCGGCATCCCCCCCGGGGCCACGATTACGGAAATATCCACCTCTGGAGGTGGCGGAGATACCGCAGATAACCACCTAGCAATATCCACCAACGCCACCGCCTCGGCCACCGCTGCCGCCCTTACGGTCGGCAGCACCCTGCTCACCTCGGTCAACACAACGTCCGGTCAGTTCGCGGTGGGAGAGTCGATCACCGGCTCCAGCATCCCTCCCGGGACGACGATCCAGGGCCTTGGCGTCAATTCGATCACCCTCAGCCAGACCACGGCTACGGCTGCCAGTGGCGTTGCGATCTCCAGTGGCGCCCACTTCGCGGCCGGTGAAGAGATCACCGGCCCCGGCATCCCCCCTGGGACGACGATCAACTCTGTCGGCGCCGGCGCCCTCACCCTCTCTCAGCCGGCCGAAGTCACGGCGTCGGAAAACGACCTCGCCAGCGACCTTCCCCATGACGCGAGCGCCTCCCAGGTTGAAGCCGCCCTCAACGACCTTCCTGCGATCAGCGCGAGCGGCGGCTCGGTCAGTGTCAGCGGCGGACCCGGCGACCCGGGCGGCAGCCATCCCTACCTGATCAGCTTCGACGGTGGACCGCTGGCGCGCACCGACCCTCCGCAGCTGGTCGCCTCCGACAACGCGGCGCCGCTGAGTGGCGGCACCGGCCCCGGCGCCGATACGGCGAGCGTGGAAACGACGGTGCCCGGTGGGCCAAAGGGAATCGACGAGCGCAGCACTCCACTCGATGTCACGGTCGGGCCCGGCGAACGTATCTTCGTCGCCGAGAACTCCCCACAGGCCGAGGAGACCTGTCCCGGTGGCCTGCCCTCACCGGGGGAGATGCGTATCCAGGAACTCGATTCCAGCGGCGCGGTCCTGCGGTCCAGCGCTCCCTGTGACGGAATCGGAACGCCGGTGTTTCACTTCGGTCCATCGATCGCGGTCAATCCTGCCACCGGCACGCCATATCTGATCGATGAGGGTTTTCATACTGGCGGTAACAAAGCTTATGTCTTCGGGCCGGTTGTTCCGCCCACGCTAGGCCTCAATGCTCTCTCGAATCTCAGCCCGACCGGAGTTACCGTCTCGGGGACGATTTCACCCAACGGACCCGGTGTCGGCTATGCACCAAACGCCGACACTAGTTATCGCGTTGAATACAAGAAGCCCGTCGACATCAACTGGACAACCTATGCCCCGGACATTTCGGTCGGCGCCGGCTTCTCCGCGGTCCCCTTCAGCGTCGGGGTGAGCGGGCTCACCCCGAACACGACCTACGAAGTCAGGGTGGTGCTCTCTTCGGTCGGCGCCGGGACGATAACGGCGCTGCCGCAAACCGTAACGACGCTCTCTGCGGCGCCGACGGTCAGCGCGCTCTCCTCCTCCAGCGTCACTGTTGGCTCCGCCGACCTGCATGCGGCGATCACTCCACAGGGCAGCGACACCACGTATCACTTCGAGTACGGACCCACTCGCAACTATGGCCAAAGCACGCCGGAGGCCGATGTCGGCGAATCGCAGGATCCGGTGGCGGTGCAGGCTCACATCGAAGGTCTCGAGCCGGTCGTCTACCACTTCCGCGTCGTCGCCCACAACGCGCTCGGCACCACCACCAGCGGCGATCAGACCTTCAACTTCTATCCCGAGCCCTGCCCCAACGCGGCAGTTCGCCAGCAGACAGGCGCCGCCGCTCTCCCAGATTGTCGAGCCTATGAGATTGTTTCCCCCGGTGACGCGGGCACGGCCCTTCTGCTGGTAGGCGGGCCTACCTCACCACTTGCAAGTAATCCGCCAAGGGTGTCGTTCCTGGTGAATTTCGGGGTGTTGCCGGGTCCGTGGAACCCACCTCCCAACGAACAGGACCTCTACGCGGCTACCCGTACCGCTGGGGGCTGGCGGACCAGTTACGTCGGAATTCAGGCGCAGCAGACGATCGACGTGGGTGGCCCACCGAATCGCTCTGGCCCCTATATGGCCGATCTCAACCTTGACAAGTTCCTGGACTGGGAAGACGCGTCACTGGCGGGTTGCTGCGGCAAGCTCGGCTCGTTTGCTCCTTACATGTGGGACGCTCAGGGGCAGAGCCTCGGCCGCCTACCCTCCAATCTCGCCGCTATTCCCGGCGGC
>DATCBF010000378.1:0-3649 GCA_036512025.1 Solirubrobacterales bacterium | reverse complement strand
CGGTCTGCGGGTTGTAGCGACCGATCGTCTCAATCGTCCGCCCGTCGCGGGGCGAGCGTTTGTCGGCGACGACGATGCGCCAGATCGGGTTCTTCTTGGAACCGACCCTTCTAAGTCTGATTCGGACTGCCATGAGCGGCGAGAGGTTAGCGCCTACGGATCTTCGGGCGCGGCGCGCCCCCGGTCATCTGCGCCAGATCCTGCGCGTTGGGCATCTTGCCGGAGACCATCTGCCGCATCATCTTGCGCATCTGGTCGAACTGTTTGACCAGCTGGTTGACGTGCTGGACCTTGCTCCCGGAGCCGTTCGCAATCCGTTTGCGGCGCGATCCATTGATCATCTGCGGGTTGGCGCGCTCGGCCGGCGTCATCGAGAGGATGATCGCCTCGACCCGGTCCAGCTCACCCTCGTCGACGTCGGCGTTCTTCAACTGCTTCATCGCCCCCATCCCCGGCATCATCCCGATCAGGCCGCTGAGCGGCCCCATCTTCCGCACCTGGCGCATCTGCTGGAGGAAGTCCTCGAGCGTGAACTGGTCGCGTTTGAGTTTCTCCTGCAGATCGAGTGCCTGACGCTCGTCGACCTGCTGCTCGGCTTTCTCGATCAGGGTGAGGACATCGCCCATGCCGAGGATTCGGGAGGCCATGCGGTCGGGGTGGAAGCGGTCGAAGTCCTCGAGCTTCTCGCCGGTGGAGGCGTAGACGATCGGCTTGCCGGTGACGGCCTTGACCGAGAGCGCGGCGCCACCGCGGGCGTCGCCGTCGAGCTTGGTCATGACGACGCCGTCGAACTCGGCCGCCTCGGCAAAGGACTCGGCGACGCCGACCGCATCCTGCCCGGTCATCGCATCGACGACGAGGAGGACGTTGTGGGGCTTGGTCCGCTTGCGAATCTGGGCCAGCTCGGCCATCAGCTCCTCGTCGATGTGCAGGCGGCCGGCGGTGTCGACGATGAGGACGTCGCGGTCCTCTTCACGGGCGCGGGACAGCGCCCACTCGGCGATGTCGACAGGGTTGCGCTCGGTGCCCTGCTCGTAGACGTGGGCTCCGGCGCGCTCACCGACGGTGACGAGCTGGTCGACGGCGGCGGGGCGGTAGATGTCACAGGCGGCGAGGGCGACGTTTTTGCCCGATTCGCCGAGGTGGCGGGCAAGCTTGGCGCAGGCCGTCGTCTTGCCGGAGCCCTGCAGGCCGGCCATCAGGATCACAGTCGGCCCGTTGGAGGCGAAGGCCAGATCGCGTCCGGTCCCCCCCATCAGCGCCGTCAGCTCCTCGTTGACGATCTTGACCACGTGCTGGCCGGGGTCGAGGCTTTCGAGCACCTCGGAGCCGAGGCAACGCTCCTTCAAGGTCGCCGTGAAGGTTTTGACGACTTTGAAGTTGACGTCGGCCTCGAGCAGCGCCAGGCGGATCTCGCGCATCGCCGCATCGACGTCGGGCTCGGTCAGCTTGCCGCGCGAGCGGACATCGGAGAGCGTCGCCTGCAGGCGGTCTGAGAGCTGATCGAACACGGCTGCTCAGCTTAGGCCAGTGAGTTCGCGTTTTGTCGCGCTGGATGAGACAAAACGCGAACTCAGCACGGAGCTACTCGCCCAGTAAGGCCTGAGCGAACTCGGTCGGGTCGAAGGGACGCAGGTCCTCAAGCGACTCGCCGGTCCCGATCAGCTTCACCGGGATGCCGAGCTCGGAGGCGATCGCCAGCGTGATTCCGCCTTTGGCCGTGCCGTCGAGCTTGGTCAGGACGACGCCGTCGACCGCGACCGCTTCGGAGAAGACCTTGGCCTGGCGCAGGCCGTTCTGACCGGTGGTGGCATCGATCGAGATCAGGGTCTCGTGCGGGGCCTCGGGGATCTGCTTGCCGATCACCCGCCGCACCTTGGCCAGCTCGTCCATCAGGTTGCTCTGGGTGTGCAGGCGCCCGGCGGTGTCGATGATGACGACGTCGGCGCCGCGGGCACGGGCGGCGGCGATCGCGTCGAAGGCGACCGCGCCAGGGTCGCCGCCGGGGGCAGAGCGGACCAGTTCGGCGCCGGCGCGGTCCGCCCACTCGGCGAGCTGCTCGGCGGCGGCGGCACGGTAGGTGTCGGCGGCGCCGAGCACGACCGAGAGACCCAGTTCCTTGGAGAGGTGCCAGGCGATCTTGCCGATCGTCGTCGTCTTGCCGGTGCCGTTGACGCCGACCATCAGCAGCACCGCGGGCTCACCGCTGAGGTCGATCGGCGCCCGGCCGGTCGAGGCGACCTCGGCCAGGATCTCGATCAGGCGGTCGCGGACGGCGACGCCATCGGCGGGCACGGCGCCGGACTCGACCTCGCGCTCGAGGCGTTCGACGACGGCCGCGGTGGTCGGGGCGCCGGCGTCGGCGTAGATCAGGGCTTCCTCCAGCCGCTCCCAGGTCTCCTCGTCGATCCGGTCGAAGAGGCTGGCGGTGATCTCCTCGCTCAGGGCCTGGCGGCTTTTAGCGAGGCTCTCGCGCAGGCGCTTGAAGACGCCGCGGCGCTGCTCGGGCTCCTCCGCGCTCGCAGCCTTGGGCTGCGCCTCGCGGGCGCCAAGGTCGAGGATCTCCTGCCAGGTGGTCGACATAGAGGCGGCAGGCTACCTGCGTCCGCCGCCGGGCCAACTACTAGACGAACTGGGGGCTGACCTCAGAGGGGCTGGCGCCGGCCGCGTCGAGCAGCTCCTTGACCGACTCGTCCATGTAGCCGGCGATCTGCTCGATATCGGTGATCACCTCACGGTCGCCCAGCAGCCCAAAGTGCATCGAGCCGTTGTAGCTGAACATCGCCACCGCCAGCGCATGGCGCCGGGCGAGGAAACCGATCGGGTAAACCCCCGTCAGCTCGCGGCCGAGGACGTAGAACGGGACCTGGGGGCCGGGGAAGTTGGTGACCAGCATGTTGAAGAGCCGGGTCGAGAAGTTGATCGCCGCCGTCGGGTTCAGCAGGAGCGGCGGCGCGAAGTCGCGGAACCAGTCGTTCAGCCCCCAGATCGCTTCCGCCCCGAGCGCCTGCTTGGACGCCTTCAACTTGTCCATCTCCCGCTCGGCAAAGTGCAGCCGCTCGACCGGGTCGGCGATATGAACGGGCAGCGGCCCTCGCATCGCCGTCAGCCGGTTGCCGAGCTCTCCGTGCTCGTTCTCGGTTCGCACCGAGACCGGGACCAGCGCCTTGAGCTCGAGCTCGTCCGTCTCGATGTCACGGCTCTGCAACCAGCGCCGGAGGGCGCCGGCCGCGACCGCCAGGGTGACGTCGTTGACGGTGCCGCCGAGGACGTTCTTGACCTGTTTGAGCCCGTCCAGCGGGCAACTGGTCCAGGTGAAGTTCCGCGACGGGCTGATCTCGACGTTGAAGGCGACCTTCGGCGCCGGCCTGGCCATGTTCCAGCCGACCTCCCAGAGCCCGACGATGCCGTCCGAAGCCCGCCTTCTGGCCCGGCTCGGGTTTTCAGCGGCGTTCCTCAGCCAGCGGAACGTGCGCCCGAACATGCCGAAGAACCCACGCACCGCCTGGCCCAGAAGACGAGCCCCCGACGGCGGCCGGTTCGGGCTCCAGGGCGCCTCCTCGCGCACGATCTCGCTTTTCGGCTCGACGTCGAAGAGCAACATGCCGACGTCGGTCGCCGAGATCCCGTCCGCCATCGAGTGGTGGGT
>DATCBF010000377.1:0-4492 GCA_036512025.1 Solirubrobacterales bacterium | reverse complement strand
CTTAATGCTCATGGTCCCGGCCCTGTTGGTCCCGTTCCTGCTTCTGGTACCGACACCGTGGATGGTCCTCCTGAAGAACAATGCCGGCCGGTCCATCATCGTCACAGTCGGACCGAGGGCGCAGGCTTTCGAGATTGAGGCCGCCATCCTCGTCGCCCGACCCCGATTTCAAGCGGCGTAGACGCTCGCGAGGTAGGCGTCGGCGCGAAGCCACTGGGATTTAAGGAGCTGCTTACCAGCTCGTTGCGCTCATCTCGTCAGCAGATTGAACCGAGCGCCGGCGGTCGGGAACGCAGCGGCTGATGACCTGGCGATCATCGAGGGGCACTTCTAATGTGCAGCGCGTTGAGCGTTGGCCGTGTCGTGAAGTAGTTCATGTAGTAATTCGAGTGAGACAGGTGGATGAGTCTGGCCCAGAAATCGTCAAGGAATTCACGAAATGATCTCAAAACGTGCGGAAACGGGCTCGGTGGACGAGACCGCCTAGACTTCGGGACCGCGAGGCCGACGAGCTGCTGATAATCGAACCTTAACGAGATCACAGTGGCAGCTCGCGCTTGACGGTTGCGTCTCACCTACTCGTCGAACGCGATGAACACGGGCACGGGGCATTCGTATCGCCGTGTTGGTGCTGCCTGCCATGTGCACGGCCGTCTAAATTCGACAGGAGACCGAGTCCACATGCATCGGTCTGAGTGCCACGCTTGGGTTCGCTTGGCGTCAATTCGGCCCGTGGCCGACCCTGACTCCAGTGGGCTACAGGAGCGTCTGCTTCTCTATTCTCTCGAGCTCGATCAAAGCTCAAGCGCCTCGTCAAGTCGCGACAGGAGATCAACCGGCGAGAAGGGCTTGGTCAAGTAGGAGTCTGCGCCGGCGACCAACCCCGCCCTGACGTCAGATTCCTGAGCTGATGCCGTCAGCAGAATCACTCGGGTGCCAGTGAGATTGGGATCTGATTTGATCGCATGCAAGATGTCAAGACCCGTTCGCCCCGGCATCCGTACGTCGAGGATGACCAATGACGGCCGGTGCTCTTGGATCAAAGACCAGGCCTCGTCACCGTTGCAAGCTTCTATGACGTTGTAGTCGTCGGTCCCAATAGTTGTATGCACGAGCAGGCGAAGGCTGGGCTCATCATCAGCGATGATTACGGTGTGGCGGATGCTTGCGGAGGCGGCCGCGTTACTCCTCATCAGTGCGCTTCCCGAGCCGTGATGGCGTTTGCGATGAAAGCTGCTGCCTCCTTGGCGGTGCCTGAGTGCTTCTTCAGTACCGCTACTACACCGGCGGTGCGCAGCGCAAGAGTTTCTGTGGCCTCGAGCTCCTTGGTCGTCACCACCACTACTGGCAACTCGCTGCGGTCAGATGCGCGCAAGCGGGCGAGGAAGTCCTCCCCCTGAGCGCCAGGTAGAAGCAGGTCGAGTACCACCGCGCGGGCCGCCATTTGTCCAATGAGTTTTTCGGCGGTCTCGGCGTCAGGAGCCCACACCGAGCTGAGGCCTTTGATCGTGAGCTCAGCTTCCAGGAGTCGAGCGAAGCCGCCATCGTCCTCGACCAGGAGAACGTCTCCCGACTTGGCACCCTGGCTGGCTGGGCGCAAGGTGAAGTAGAAACGCGAACCTTGACCTAGGCCCTCCGACGTCACCCTGATCTGGCCGCCATGCGCGTTGATGATTCTTCGGCTAATCGCCAGCCCTAACCCGGTACCCGAGATCAGGCGGCGGTCGTCGGTGGCGATGCGGTAGAACTTGTTGAAAAGCTTTGGGAGAGCCTCGGGCGGGATGCCGAGTCCGTGGTCCTGGATTGAGACTTGAACAGCGTCGCCGATGACGTCAGCATTCACGCGAATCATGCCGCCTTCTGGCGAGTACTTGCGTGCATTGGACAGGAGGTTGATAAGGACTTGGAGCATTGCATTTGAGTCGGCCATCACGAGCGGAAGATCTTCGGGCACATCGACTTCAACTGGCGATCTCGCGTCATCGCCTGCCGTGGTCACTGCTCGCGCGATGAGCGTCCGCAAGTCAGCCGGGCCGAGATCCAGCCGCTTGTAACCTCCTTCCAACCCCTGGAGGTCAAGGAAGTCATTGATGAGCTCTGCAAGGCGTCGACCTTCGTGGAGCATGGTGTCGAGGTACTGCTTGCGTTGAGCTTCTGAGAACTCGCGGGCAAGTAGCAGTTCGGTGAAGCCGACCAGGCTCGTAAGTGGGGTGCGCAGCTCGTGACTTACGGTCGCAATCAATTCGTCCTTCGCCCGGTCCAGGTCTCTTGCCGCAGTGATGTCGTGGAGCGCCATCACAAAGCCGACCTGCCTGCGGTCAGATGTCAAAACTGCGGGGGAAACATTGACCTCGAGTTCCCGGCGGGGGTCGAGAATCGTCAACGCGAAATGGAAGGACTCGGCTGGCAAGCGAGACGCGCGCTCGAAGTGAGGCTGAAGACCCGGATAATCCTCCACCCGGGGAGCGAACAACTCACCGAGTTGTCTCATCGGTTGCCCCAGGGCTTGTTCAACCGGGATTCCGGTCAAGCGACTCGCCTCTTGGTTCCAATGTGCCACTACGTGCTCACGATCAACGAGGATCACCCCGACGCCGATCGCATCGATCAGGGCCGTGAGCAAGGCCAGGCGAGTCGCAGCGGAGAGATTCGCATCTTTGAGTTCGCCCTCTGCTCGGACTTCTTGTGTGATGTCGCGCCCCACCGCGTAGATCAGTCCCGCCGATACTGCCGGAATCGCCGTCCAGGCCAGCCAACGGTACGTGCCATCGCGGCATTCGTAGCGATTCTTGAAGTTGACAATCTTGGACCCTTTGGCGAGGTTCTCGACCACGTCGACTGTCGCGAGTCGGTCGTTGGGATGGACGAAATCGAGGAAGGGTCGCGCCATAAGCTCGGCATCCGTGAAGCCGAGCGTTTGGGTCCACGCAGGATTGAGATGCTTGAAGAAGCCGTCATACCCAGCCACGCAAAGCATGTCAACGGAGAGCGAAAAGAAGCTTTCGTACATGGCGCCGTTCGGCATCGAAGAGCTCTCCAGCCGCTCAGCCTGAAGGTCATTGATCGCGCCGCCACTTGCAGCCTGGTCACCGTGGCCGGGGCGCAGCGCCACGAGCGACGTGCGGCGACTCGCGCCGCGACTATTTCGGCTCATAACAGATTCTCTGAGCCGCGCCACCGGGGCTGCAACCCCAAAGGGCACTGGATTTCAGGCCATCAATATGCATGGCATATCGTTTGAGAAGTCGAATTTCCTCCGTAAGCCATTCGGAGGACTGTTGGGCGGTCCCCTGTTAAACGCCCTGGGTTCCCTGGAGCCACCCCTCGGCGCCGTTTTAGGATTGGGAGCGACGAGCGAGTGCAAAGGATCGCGCTCGTTTGATAACCCAGTGCCGGCGAGTTGATGCCGCCTCACGCGTCCCTATATGCACCAGTCAGGCTGTCTATCGGCGATGCTCTCGATAAGAGACAGCTATCGAAAGCAAAGGTCGGCGCCAGCCGACGATTGATTGAGCGCTCCCTCCCGGTGGGTTTTCGCCTCAATTACGTGGAGAACCGCACTCCAAGTGGCGGCGATGCCGTCATCCAATTGTCCCTTTTGCAGAGCGAGCTGTGAAAGGGTGCTCGGACAAATAGAGACCGTGTGGCGAATACTTGCGTATGCCTCGCTTCGCGCGCGCGCTGTGGCTCCTTCTCCGGTGTTCGCATCCCGAGCCCGTGGCTGGAGTCACCGTGATCGTCACGATCCTGGCCTTGTCCGCGGGTCGCGGTCCTTATCGATCTACGATCATGGCGACTGCCGTCTTTTGTGGCCAGCTCCTTGTCGGCTGGACCAATGACTTCCTAGACGCCGATCGCGACCTTGCGAGCGGACGCGCAGACAAGCCAGTGGCCATCGGCCGAGTGCCAAGGGCAGAAGTGCGAAATGCGGCCGTTGTCGCATTCATTCTGGTGGTGCCCCTCTCGTTCCTTGCAGGGCTTTGGGCCGGTGTTGCGCACCTTATCGCCGTGTTCATGGCTACTGCCTACAACTTCGGGCTCAAACGCACTCCGTATAGCGTCGTTCCATATGTCGTGGCATTTGGGCTGGTCCCAGCCTTCATCACGTTGGGCCCGCCCATAACTCATGTGCCGCCATTCTGGGCCACCGCCGCGGCGGCGCTTCTCGGCGCGGGAGCGCATTTCACTCAGACGCTTCCCGACATCGCACGGGAGAGGATCGCTGGCGTTCGTGGCTTGCCTCAGCTATTGGGCCAGAAGGTCTCTGCAGTGGTGGGGCCCGTGATTCTGGCCGCTGCTGCGGTCTGCATCGCACTCGGGCCTTCCCACCCTAGGCCGGTGCTCTTCGTGGGTTTGGCGGTTGCTGTGGTGCTTTTCATCGGAATAGTGGGCTTGGCAGCCATGAACCGATTGGAATTGGCATTCCGGTTGACGCTAGTCAGTGGCGGGATCGTTGTCGTGACCCTGCTCGCTGCAGGCGTTTCACTGTAGA
>DATCBF010000376.1:0-7647 GCA_036512025.1 Solirubrobacterales bacterium | reverse complement strand
TGCCGATCGCCACGGCCGTGAGCGCGGCGAGAACACCGGTCCAGGCCGGGAAGCGGCGACCGCGGTTGTCTTTGGAGTCGGTGGTCATCGAAGCACCAGAGCCTTCACTGTCATAGTTTCCGCCCCTCATGCTCGGGACGTATGCCTCGGCGGTCTTGATCTGTGCCGCCTCGCTGCTTGTCGGTCGCGCCATTCTCGCCATTGCGGGGCGCGAGACCTGGTCCTGGCTTGAGCCTGCCGTCGGCTTCGGCGCCATTCTCACCGTCACCGGGGCCCTGGCGCGGGCGCCCGGCCACGGCACCTCGGCCACCCTTGGGGTCCTGGCGCTGCTGGTCGTCGCGGCCGTGGTCGTGGCGCGGCGCCCGTACGGCGCGCCCGGCGCGATCCGCGAAGGCCTGCCGGCGGCGATCGTCGTCTTTGCCGTGCTCTCGATCCCGTTTGCCGTCAGCGGCCGCTGGGGCCTGCTCGGCGAGGGATTCAACAACGACCTCGGCCTGCACCTGGCCTGGGCCGAGTGGCTGCGCAGCGGCTTCGGCCCCGCCCCCGACGCCGGCTATCCGCTCGGCCCACACGGCCTTGCCGTCGCCACCGCCGCGGTGCCCGGCATCGGCCTCGGGCAGGCCTTCATCGGCGAGATCTTCGCGATCGGCGCCCTCACCGCGCTGACCGCGCTCGGGGCCCTGCGCGACCTCGGCCTCTTCCGCCGGATCTTCGCCGCCGCCCTGGTCGCCGTCCCCTACCTCGCTGCCTCCTACTTCGCCCAGGCCGCCTTCAAGGAGATGGCCGAGGCCCTCTTCGTCCTCGCCTTCGCGGTCGGCTTGATGGACCTCGACCGCCGACGGGCCTCAAACGGGCCCATATCTCCCGTTTTTGGCCTGTCGGCGGGGAGTTGGAGTGGGCGTGGCCGGCTGGCGCTCGCTCCGCTCGCGCTCGCCGGCGGGATCTTCTTCTCCTACAGCTTTGCCGGGATCGCCTGGCCGATCGCGATCGTCGCTCTCTGGAGCCTGACCGTGCCCGAGGTGCGGCGGGCGCTGGCGCCACGAGCGCTGCTGCGCTTCCTGCTGCGGCCGGCGACGCTGGTCGCGATCGTCGTCCTTGCCGGGCTCGCGGTCGTGCTGGCGCTGGTCGGCCCGTTCGGATTCGCCCACGGCTTCAACAAGGTCGCCGGCAGCAACACATATGGGCCGGTCTCCCCGATCGAGGCGCTCGGCGTCTGGCCCGCATCCAACTACCGCCTCGATGCCGCCGGCGGCGCCGAGCTGGCCGGTGTGGCCGGAGCGATCGCGGCCCTGGCGCTGCTGGCAGGGGTCGCCTGGTGGGTGCGTCGCCGCGACCTCGCGGTGCCGATCGCCCTCGGCGCCAGCGTCGTCCTCTACCTCGCCTCGCTTCCCTTCAGCGGCGACTACTCGCGGGCGAAGGCGCTGATGATCATCGCGCCGCTGGCGATGCTGCTGGCGCTGCGGCCCCTGCTCGCCGAGCTGGTCAGAGCGCCGGCCGAGGACCAGCTCGGGGCGGAGTCACCGCGGACGTCTCCCTGGGACCCGCTGCGGCGGCTCGCCTGGGGGGCGCTGGCGGTCGCCTTCATCGGCGGCGCCCTCTACTCGAGCTTCCTCGCCCTGCGCGACGCGCCGGTCGGCCCACCCGGGCACGGATCGGAGCTGCGCGCCTTCCTGCCGATCGTCCACGGCAAGCCCGTGCTCTACGCGGGCCAGGATCGTTACGCCGCCTACGAGCTGCTCGGCGCCGACACCCATGTGCCGTTGGTCGAGTTCCCCGACCCAGACGTCTCTCAGAACCCCGAGAAGCCGTTCGACACCGGCAACGCCTACAGCCCGATCGACTTCGACTCCTTCTCCCAGGGGACGCTCGATGCCTTCGAATACGTGATCACCGGACGTGCCGCCTGGAACAGCCAGGCCCCGGAAAACTTCCGCCGCGTCGCCGCCACCCCGTCCTACGTCCTCTGGAAGCGGACCGCGCCGACGCCCGACGATCGCCATGTCCTGCTGGAGGGCACTGAAGCCGGGGCGCGGGCCGGCTGCGCCTCGCCGGAGATCCGCATCCTGCTCGCAAACCCGGGCCGAGCTTCGCTCTTCTCGGACCCGGTGGTCGGCGCCAAGGCCCGCTGGGCCCCCGACAGCGTGCTCGGCACCGGCGAGAGCGCCTCGCAGACCTTGAGCCTGCCGGCGGGCCGCTGGAACCTCTCGCTGCAGTACTTCTCCCCCTTCGGCCTCACCCTCTCGACGCCCGGCTTTCACGAGTCGTTGAAGCCGGCCCTGGACGGCCAGCGGCCGAACACGATCAGCCTCGCCAACGACGGTCAGTTCTGGCCGGCGGGACAGATCGCGGGTGGCGCGGCGCTCAAGTTCACGATCGCCGCCGCCGGCGCCAGCACCCTGCAGAGCCTCAGCGGCTACGACGGCAAGGCCTACGTCGGCGCCCTGGTCGCCGTCCGCGACAGGCCGCACCGGATCGTGCCCCTCAGCGCCGCCTGCAATGGCTGGATCGACTGGTACGAATCGACCGAATCTCCGTAGTAGTCAGAGGGCCTTCGCCGCAAGGCGATCGGGCGGCACACGAACCACGTCCCATACCCAGCCGGCGCGCTCGAACGAGTCGATCACGAGTGCCGAGGGATCGACCTGGAAGCGGCCGAGGCCATGGACGGCGGAGGTCGGGAAGGCGTGATGGTTGTTGTGCCAGGCCTCGCCGAAGGTCGGAATCGCGATCAGGGCCAGGTTGCGCGACTCGTCCCCCGTCTCGAAGTCGCGGTTGCCGAAGACGTGGCAGAGCGAGTTGATGCTGTAGGTGAAGTGATGGAGGACGAAGACCCGGACCAGGCCGCCCCAGAGCAACGCGGTCAGGGCCGCTGTCAGGGTGCCACCGATCACCCAGCCCAGCGCAAAGGGCACCAAAAGCCCGACGGTCGCCCAGACGAAGAAGGTCCGGTCGACCCACTCGATCGTCGGATCGGCGATCAGATCGGGAGCAAAGCGTTCCCTGCTGCCCCGCTGCGTGTGGATGAAGAGCCAGCCGAGGTGGGCATGGAAGAGCCCGCGGAGCGCTCCACGGAGGCCGTGGCCATGGTCGACGTGGGGGCTGTGGGGATCGCCCTCTTCGTCGGTGAAGGCATGGTGCTTGCGGTGGTCGGCGACCCAGGAGATGACCGGGCCCTCGATCGCGGCGGAGCCGAGGATCGCGAGCAGGCCGTGCAGCCAGGGCTTCGCCTTGAAGCTGCGGTGGGTGAGGTGGCGATGGAAGCCGACCGTGACCCCAAGCCCGGTCAGGGCATAGAGCGCAACGAAGAGGATGACGTCGCTCCAGTGCAGCTCCTCGCCCCAGACCTGCCAGCCGGCGAACAGAATCGCCAGGAAGGGAACGAGGGTGATGAGGCCGGTGAGAACGCGGTCGAGAGTCTCGTATTCGGCCGGCTGGATGTCCGAGGGAAGCGGCGGCGTCACGCCCTCGATCATACGGACTACGCCACCGGTTGATGTCGAGATTCGGCCGCTGTTAGTGTCAATACACAATGCCGTTTGCCAGCACCGCGCCGCTGCGGCGCGAGATCGAGAGGCAGATCCCTGAGCGGCCGTTCGCGGTTGAGTTCTGGGACGGGACGCGGCTACCCGCCAGCAACGGCGACGGCCCGACCTTCTTCGTCCGCTCGCCACGGGCCGCCGCCCACGTCCTGCGGGCGCCGGGGCAGCTCGGCCTCGGCCGCGCCTACGTCAGCGGCGAGATCGAGGTCGACGACATCGACGCGGTGATCGCCCTGCTCGACGGCTGGAAGCCACCTTCCTTGGAGAGCGGCGGCAAGGCGCGGCTGCTGGCCGGCGCCGTCCGCGCCGCCGGAGTGACGCGGCCGCCCCGCCGCCCGGCCTCGGAGCTGCGCCCGAGCGGCCGCCGCCACAGCAAGGAGCGCGACGCCCGCGCCGTCCGCCACCACTACGACGTCTCCAACGAGTTCTTCAAGCTCTTCCTCGACGAGTCGACCACCTACAGCTGCGCGATCTTCTCGCGCGGAGCCGAGACCCTGGAGGCGGCCCAGGAAGAGAAGCTGGAGATGGTCTGCCGCAAGCTCGAGCTGAAAGAGGGCGAGCGGGTGCTCGACGTCGGCTGCGGCTGGGGCAGCTTCTCGCTCTGGGCCGCTACCCGCCACGGCGCCGACGTCACCGGCATCACCCTCTCCCCTCCCCAGGCCGAAGAGGCGCGGCGGCGGGCCGAGGCGGCCGGGGTCGCCGACCGGGTCGACATTCGCGTCATGGATTACCGCGACCTGGCCGGGGAGAAGTTCGACGCTATCTCCAGCATCGGCATGGTCGAGCATGTCGGCGCCGAGCAGATCGACGTCTACGCCCAGACTCTGGCCGGGCTGCTCGACTCCGGCGGGCGCCTGCTCAATCACGGCATCGCCCGCCTCCGTCACTCCGACCCCGACGCCGGCCCCTTCTCCGAGCGCTATGTCTTCCCCGACGCCGATCCTCTGCACCTCTCGCGAGTGCTGCTGGCGCTGGAGCGGGCCGGCTTCGTCACCCGCCACGTCGAGGAGTTCGGCGCCGACTACGCCGAGACCCTGCGGCACTGGGCGCGGCGCCTCGACGAGAACCTGGACGAGGCGATCCGCCTCGCCGGGCCGGAACGCGTACGGGTCTGGCGGCTGTACCTACGGGCGGCCCGCAATGGGTTCGAGAGCGGCTTCACATCCATCTACCAGGCCCTGACGCGACTGGGCTAGCGCATATCTGCGTCCTCAGTCGCTCGCGTGCAGAGCACGCCACGTTCCCTTCGTCCTTGATCTTCACCAGCCCAGTCGCGTCAGGCGGGGAAGTCTTTTCCCACAGTCTCCAAAGCAAAGTCGGCTCCCGCATTGCGCAGCTGATCAACCGGATAACTGCCCGTAGCGACGCCGACCACCTTAATCCCGGCGCCGTGGCCGGCTGCTACGTCGCGGGGCGTGTCGCCGACGGCGATGCAGCCGCCCTCGCCGAAGGAGCCACCGTGCACCTGCTCGGCTCGCTCGACGGCGCGCTTGGTCAGCGCGGTGCGATCGCGGGAGTCGGAGCCGTAGCCGCCGAAGGCGAAGAAGCGATTGAGGTCGGCCCGGGCAAGCTTGATCCGCGCCGCCGGCTCGATGTTGCCGGTGACGAGGCCGAGCAGGACACTCTGCTCGGCCAGGCGGGGAAGCAGCTCTTCGATGCCCGGCATCACCCGGTAGCCGGGCGACTCGGCAACGGCGTCGGAGAGGTGGCTGAGGTAACCGCTGATCGCCTCCGCGCGCTCGGCGTCACTGCCGTCGCGACCGATCACCTCGCGAAAGACGATCTCGGCGATTTCGGGATCGGTCATGCCGGCGTGGGTGTGCTCCTCAATGTTCGCCTCGACGCCGTGCAGCTCCTTGAAGGCGCGCTGCCAGGCAACGGCGCCGGCGCCGCCGGTAACCAGCAGGGTCCCGTCGATGTCGAATAGGACAGCCTCGATCACTGGCGGCGCAGGCTATAGCGATGCGCGGGGATCAGCCGATGCCGGTGCTGGAGCTGGCGTGGCCGATGCGGCCGTCGGCGCTCCACGACACTCGCAGGCGCAGTCGGGCGCCGCCGGCCTCGATCAGTCGGCGCGCCGGGGCGGTGACATGCAGGTTGAGGCGAGCGCTGCCGTTCGGGCTCAGAGCCAGCCGCATCTGCGGCAGGCCGGCAACGCGGGCGCTTGTGGAACGGGCCCTGTGGGGGCGGTCGAGGATGACCTGGGGGCTGATTGTCATCCGGCAGCCGCCCGAGGCGTGGCAATGGGCCCGGCCCGCCGACAGCGCCGTGCCGTGACCGAGCGAGCGGCCGGCGCCGCGCCAGTGGAAGGTGACGCGGGAGTTCGTTTTTTCCACCGCGACGCCGGCTCCGGCGAGCGAAGCCGTGAGCGCCCCGGCGTCACCGCCGACCCGAAGCGTTGCCACCTTCGCCCCACTGCTGTCGGGGGTGAAGCGCACGCGGACCAGGCACTCTCCACCGGCTCCGAGCGTGACCCCGGTGCAGGTATCGCCGGCCAGCGCGAACTGATCGACATCGGCGCCGACGATGACGGGGCTGTCGAGATCGACCGGCGTGCTGCTTTCGTTGCGGATCGCGAATGAGTGGCCGGCGGTCTTGGCGCCTTCGGCAATCGGCCCGAAGTCGTAGCCGGCCGGCGCCAGGGTGACGGTGGGGGCAACACCTTCACCCGTCAACGGCACCATCGTCGGGCCTTCGCTTTCGCCGAAGAAGGAGAGGCGCGCGGCCTTGACGCCAGGGCCCTGCGGGGTAAAGCGGATGTGCGCGACGCAGGTGGCGGCGGGGAGAACCACCGCGTTGGTGCAGTTCTCATCGAGCAGATGAAAACTGCCCGCGTCGCCGCCGGAGATGATGCCGATGAAGAAGCCGCCGGGAAGAGATCCCGAGTTGGTCATCGTGATCGTGCGGACGGCGCCGCTGGCGCCGGCCGTCACCGAGCCGAAGGCGACCGGGCTCTCAGAAGGTTCGATCAACGCCTGCCCGCCGACCCCGCTGAGCGGAGCCGAGAAAGCCGAGCCATTCGCCCAGGCCCGCAGTTCAGCCGCATAGGCAACCGTTTCGTGAGGGCCGAAGGAGGCTTCGACGGAGCAGGAATCTCCCGGCGCCAGCCAACGGCCCCAGCAGTCGCTGGAGCCCGCCCAGAACGCATTGGAGCCGGCGCCCACGATTTCGAGATTGCTCATCTGCACGGGAGCCTGGCCGCTGTTTTCCAGCCGCAAGAAGGTGCTGGCGCCCCGATTGACCCACTGCACGCCGAAGTCATGGCCGGCGGGCACGAAGGAGAGCTGGGGGCTGGCGCCGCTGGCCGAGAGCGCGAAGCTCTGTTCGGAGCCGTCGCCGAAGTGGAAACTGACGGCTGCGTCCTTTGCGCCGGCGCTGGACGGCGCGAAGCCGATCCAGACCGAGCAGTGCCCTCCTGGCTGCAGGGAGCCGCAGTTGGAGCCGCCGAAGTTGAACTGCCCCGCATCGGAGCCGTCGATCGTGACCTGGACGATGGAGGCTTCGGCTTCGCCTTCGTTGACCACGTCGAATTCCTGCGTCGGCGACTGGTTGCCGACGGTCGTCGCCGGCAACGTCAGCGGCGAGAGCGCCAGGGTCGAGCTGCCACCTCCGGGGGGCGCCGCGAGGCTCGCGGCCGGCATCACGACGGCTGCGGCGAACGCTAGAGAGAGGGCAAGGACGGTGGCGCCGATCGGCCTCGGCAGGGCATTTTTCTTGGGCATGCGCCCTCATCGGATAAGCGTCCACCTGCCCTTGACATTGGGTGGAATCCTTCACTCACCCGACCGGGCGGGCGGCCCCGATCAGTGCTCGAGCAGGTCGCGCTGGCTCAGGGTGTAGAGCAGGCCGAGCGAGGGGAGGACGAGGACGGCGGCGACTCCGAAGACGATGAAGACGACGTCCAGGGTCGCCTCAGGTGCGGCAGCGGCGCCGATCTTGAGGCTGGTCGGCAGCAGGTAGGGGAACTGGGCGACGCCCCAGCCCCAGATCACCGCGATCACGGCGCCGGCGGCGAGCGGGCGCAGCGGGCGCCGCCCTCCCCGCAGCAAGACGGCGAGCAGGCCGAGCCCGCAGAGGATCGAGAGGACGACCAGCGGCAGGCCCTGGT
>DATCBF010000375.1:0-2202 GCA_036512025.1 Solirubrobacterales bacterium | reverse complement strand
AGGCCGGCGTACAGGGCGACGTCGAACAGCGTGCGGGTGGTCCCGCGCGTCAACGGCACCTTCCCCGGCCATGGCGGCAGCCGCGTCGTGCCCGGGCGCAGCCAGTACAAGACCCCGCCGATCATCGGCGAGAAGCGCAGCGTCAGCGGCAGCGAGCCGGCGCCGAGCCCGAGCACCTCCCAGAGCATCGTCCAGACCACCGCCTTCTGGAAGACGATCGGCTCCGTCCACCAGCTGCCGAGGTCGCCGATGCCGCCGAGCCCGCTCGTCGTCGCCGAGATCAGCAGCAGCCCTCCCCCCGCGTAGAGCAGGAGCTTGACTATGTAGAGGAAGTAGACGGCGACGGGAGTGCCGAACCCGTTGACCGCCCAGTCCTGGGCCAGCGGCTTGATCCGCTCGAGGTGCGGCAGCCGTTCCCACTCGTCGAGATCGAATGGAGGCGGAGCAGGCGTGAGCAATCCCATCGCCGCCTGAGCCTACTTCGACCACTCCCGAACGCTCAAGCTCGTCGACAACCCGGCCGATAGGTCCTCTGTCTTGGGAGCAGCGCCATGACATCGATCCCGCCGCCAGGCTATGACCAGCAGCCGGTCCTCAGCTGGACTCCCCCTGCCCCGAAGCCGGCGCCGCCAGACGATCGCCTCTCGCGACGGCTGCTCCAGGTCGCCGGCCTGCTCTCGGTGCTGCTGATCGCCGTCGTCGCCAATGCCCTGCTCGAAGGCGGCGAAGACAGTCCCTTCAACCCGATCGCGCGGGCGGCCGAGCGGGCGCAGCAGTCCGCGGGAGGCCACATGGAGATTCAGGCGACCTACACGTCAGCGGCGCTTCCCGACCCGCTGACCATGACCGGCAGCGGCGAATACAACACCCGCAGCGGACGCAGCCGGGCGACGCTGACAATGCCGCTGCCGGCGCCGATCGGGTCGGTTGAAATCGAATCCGTCGGCGATGAACACACCGTCTACATGCATTCGAAGATGTTCGCCGGACAGTTGCCCTCAGGCAAGGAATGGATGGCGATCGAACCCTGGACGGGAAACTCGAAAGAGGCCGCCATGGCGGGGAATGGCGACGCTGAGAGCCAGCTGAAGATGCTGCGGGCCGCGGGTGGGGACGTCAAGGCGATTGCCCATCAGGTGGTCGGCGGCGTGCCGACCACGGTGTATGAAGGCACGACCGACCCGGGCCACTACGCGAGCACACTCCGTGACGAAGGCCGCGAAAGCGCCGCTCGAGAATATGAAGAGATCGCGAAGCTGGCGCCTTCGACAGGAACGATCTATGCCTGGATCGACGATGACGGAGTCCTGCGGCAGATGAGGCTGGTGATGACCCTCCCCGCGCAGCCCGGAGGCTCCGAAGTCACGATGGACATGCGCATCGAGTTCTCCGACTTCGGCATCGCTCCCGAGATCGACCTTCCCGCCGAAAGCGAAGTATTCGACGCCACACCCGCGCTCCGCGCGGCGATGCATCTTTCCCAGTAGAGCGTCTGACACCGCCGTGCCGACTCGTCGCCGCGGGCTACGGGCCGGAGGCCAGCCAGCGCCGCTCTTTGGCGAGCATGACCGGTGCCGCCACCAGGCTGCCGAAGCGCCGCTGCGCGTCCCGCGCCCGCGAACCGCCACGGGCCGGGAGCAGCTTCGCGAGCTGGCGATACTCGCGTGAGACCTGGCTCGTGCGAAAGACGGTCGCGATCGCGGTGAGCAGGTCCGACGGCTCGGACACAGTCGTCTTCGCCAGCTCCACCCCGGCGACGGCGATCCGCAGCTGCGCCGGATAGTCGCGGGCGGGCGGGGGTCGCAGCGGCGCGGCGAGGGCGGCGGCGATCGAGCCGGCGATCTCGGCGCGAACCGACTCGGGATCGCGAGAGCCGGCTCGCGCCCGCCCCTGCCCCTCCTTGGTCGCCAGCAGGCGGGCGCTGCCCAGCTCCCCATCGCCGAGCTCCTCCAGCATCCAGCGATCGCCGGTGGCGAGAAGGACCGGGATCCCCTCGGCCGCCAAGCCCTGCGCGTAGACCTGCGTCTCGTTGAGCGGCTCCCCGTCGAGCGACACCTCCATTTCCCAGACGAAGGTGTGCGACGAGAACCCGCGTGGACTGCCTGTGCTCGCGTGATGGCCGACCAAGACGACCGCGTCGAGAGGGCCGCCGTGGGCCTTCGTGATCGAGGGATCAGCCTCGACCAGAGCCAGATCGGCGAT
>DATCBF010000374.1:0-11705 GCA_036512025.1 Solirubrobacterales bacterium | reverse complement strand
CCTGCTGCTCGCCCGCGGGCTCGTGCATGAACCGAAGCTGGTCCTGCTCGACGAGCCGACGGTCGGCCTCGACCCGCAGATCCGGACCGAGCTCTGGACGCTGATCGGCGAGCTCAAATCGCGCGGCACCACAATCCTGATGTCGACCCACTACATCGAGGAGGCCGAGCGCCTCTCCGACGAGGTGGCAGTGATGACGAGGGGGAAGGTGATTGCCCGCGGCAAGCCCTCGGACCTGATCACCGAGCACGCGGGCCGCGAGACGGCGGAGGTCTACGCGCCGCCGCAGCGTCTGACCGAACTGCGGGCGACGGCTGAGCAGAAGGGGCTGCGGGTGCGCCCGGCAGGCCCGGCGATCGCGATCGTCGGCTCCGAGGACGCCGAGGACGGGGCCGTCCCCGACGACGCCGTCGTCCGCGCCGCCACCCTCGAGGACGTCTTTGTCCTGCTCACCGGAGAGGAGGCCGAATGAGCGCCGAGACGAAGCCGATGCGGCGGCTGGAACCGGCGGCGATCGCCGGGGTGATGAGCCGCGAGGTCGCCAACTTCGGCACCTACTGGAAGGGGACGACCTTTTCCAGCCTGCTCGAACCGATCGTCTACCTGCTCGCCTTCGGGCTCGGGCTCGGGGCGACGCTGGTCAACGAAGTCGAAGGCGTCCCCTACATCCAGTTCGTCGGCACCGGCATGGTCGCGACAGCAGTGATTTTCTCCAGCGCCCTGCCGGCGATGTTCGGCACCTTCGTCAAGCATCGCTTCCAGAACACCTACGAAGCGATCCTGGCGGCGCCGGTCGACGTCGAAGAGCTGGTCACCGCCGAGATGTTGTGGATCGCGGCCCGCGCCGCCGTCTACGGCTGCTTCCCGCTGCTGGTCACCTTCGCCTTCGGCCTCGACCCCTCCTGGGGAATGCTGCTGGTGCCGTTCTTCTGCTTCTTCACCGCGCTCGGCTTCGCCGGCTTCGGGATCGCGATGGCGGCGACCGTCGCCAAGATCGACCAGTTCAACTACGTGACGGCACTCTGCATCACGCCCCTGTTCCTGATCGCCGGCACCTTCTTCCCGATCTCGGGCCTCCCCCACGGCGTGCAGCTAGTGGCCCAGATAAACCCGCTGCACCAGCTGGTCGAACTGGTCCGTGGCGGCGCCTTCGGCTTCGAGGCCGTCGACATCGCCCGCTTCGCCTTCCTCGTCGCCTTCGCCCTGATCCTCTGGCGCATCGCCGTCAGCCGCATGTCCAAGCGGCTGATCGACTAGAAGTGAAAAATGGACCGTGCGACCGTCTTCGAAACAAAGTCCCCGGGCGTGCCCGCCATGTTTGGCTCGAGCCGGGCTCACCTGCGGCACCCGCGGCATCCGCTTAAGGCTGCTTCCTTCCGGACCTGACCTGATTCGCGTGCCCACGTCGCGCAGGACCCGGCCGTCAACGCCGCCCCTGGCGTACTGACCCCGAAGGCCAGTCCCTCAGAACGGTATTCGGCCCCGCTAAAGCGGATTGCGGGTTACAAGGCACCGCTGACTCCCCGCCTAGCACGGTCCGCTGGTGATCCTACTCTGCCGACCGTAGGATTGCCGCCTCTTGATTGCGACGCCGACAGCAGCGATCCAGGTAGACACCGGCTCCTTCTTCGCGGTGGTGATGGTCGCCGCCGTCGCCGCGATCACCGTCGCGATCGTGCCGAAGCGCTTCGCCCCTCCGGTCGTCGTGCTCGAGTTGATGATGGGAATCGCGATCGGCCCGCACGTCCTCGGCCTCGCCCATGTCGACGATTTCACCGAATTCTTCTCCAATCTCGGGCTCGGGATGCTCTTCTTCTTCGCCGGCTATGAGATCGATTTCCAGCGGATCCGCGGCCGGCCGCTCGAGCTCGGCGCCGCCGGCTGGGCGATCTCGGTCGGGCTCGCCTTCGGAATCGGCGGCGCCCTGGCGGCCGCCGGCGTAGTCGTCTCCTTCCTCTACACCGGCGCCGCGATGGCGACGACCGCGATCGGCACCCTGATCCCGATCCTGCGCGACAACGGCGAGCTGAAGACGCGTTTCGGCACCTACCTGCTCGCCGCCGGAGGCGCCGGGGAGTTCGGTCCGATCCTGCTCGTCACCCTCTTCTTCTCGACCGAGAGCCCGCTGCACGAGTCGGCGATCCTGCTCGCCTTCGTCGTCCTCGCGATCGCCGTCGCGATCGCCTCGGTGCGCCTTGCCTGGCGCGGCTGGCCGGCGCTGGAACGGACCTTCGAGGCGAGCAGCCAGCTCGCGGTGCGGGTAACCGTCGTCCTCGTCTTCGGCCTGGTCCTGCTGGCGAGCGATCTCGGCCTCGACGTCCTCCTCGGCGGCTTCGTCGCCGGGCTGATCACGCGACTCGCCCTGAAGGGTCACGAGCTGCAGATCTTCGAGTCGAAGCTGACCGCGGTCGGCTTCGGCTTCTTCGTCCCCTTCTTCTTCGTCAGCAGCGGCATCGGCTTCGATCTTGCCGCCCTCGGATCGGCAAGTGCGCTGGCCAAGCTCGTCCTCTTCTTCTTCCTCTTCCTTGTCGTGCGCGGAGCCCCGGCGCTACTGCTGTACCGCGGCATCCTCAGCACCCGCGACCGCGTCGCGCTCGCCTTCTACTCGGCGACCGAGCTGCCACTCGTGGTCGCGATCACAACGATCGCGATCGACGCCGGCAAGATGAGGGCCTCAACCGCGGCCGGTCTGGTCGGAGCGGCGATGCTCTCCACCCTCGTCTTCCCCTTCGTCGGCCTGGCACTGCGCAAGAAGACCGAGGCCGAAGCCGCGGGCAGCGAGCCGCCACCCACCACTGGAGAGGTCGCCCCCGCCCCCGTATGATCCGCCCCCTGCCGGGCCCGTAGCTCAGTGGGAGAGCGCTCGCTTCACACGCGAGAGGTCGCTGGTTCGAAACCAGCCGGGCCCATAGTTCCGATCAATTTCGTGTCACGTAGCCGCGCGTCCTCCAAGGGCGTAGCACCAAAAACCCTTATCTGCATCTGCACAGCCGACATGTGACAGCTGATGACACACCATGTTGTCTCTCTAGTTCAAAACTCTCGTCTCAACCCTCAAGCTCTAGATGTTCAACATCTTCCTCAGTCAGGGCATCTGGCTCCTCGGCCAGCAGCGTGCCAACGAGCGCGGCTACATCGATAGCGGATGGATCCGGCATCAGCTCACCGCTAGCTTCAGCAAAGCGTGATGCCGACAGATACGTGAGCCGAACAGCCTGAATCACAAGAACTCGGCGCAAACCATCTGACACCTCGCCGCGCTCACGAGCCACAGCCGCGAGCCGAGAAATCGTCTCAGCGCGGCGGGCGATACGCACGTCGGGGTGCCGACGCTCGTCCAACGGCTCATCGACCACCAGCGGCAATCGAAAAGACTCCGGCAGCTCCACCACCGGCGAAACCGGCGGAATCTTCTCATTGAGAATCGCTCGGAAGCGGGAGTCTTTTATAGCCTTGACGTAAGCTGAATACTCGACCTGATCCAGCCGTGACTGGGCGACCTCCTTCGCTTTGCCCTCAAGCTCCCACAACGGCCACATCTCCAGCTCAGCCACCTCGAAAATATCGAGAACGCGCATGGCCACAGCGTCAGTTCGCTGGTTGGTTAGATGTCGGCCTATCCGAGTACGAAGCCGCTCGTTTGTCTGACCGACATAAATGGGCTCGCCGTCGTAATCGTAGAAGGCATACACGCCAAACTTCGCGTTGCCGACAACGCGGGACTCGTCGTCAAACTCATTGAGCGCGACCTCCAGCAGACTGCGGAACTCGCGCACCTGCGGCGAAGGTAAATCGCTCCTACGCGGTCGAGCCATTCAGACCACTCCAGCAAGCGCCGTGCGCGAGGCGAGCGCCGCCGGTGCGATGTAGTGCTCAGACAACCAAGCGATCACTGGCACACAAACGGCATCACCGAACCCGAAAAGAGCTTGATTACGTCCAGTGCCCAAGCAGAAGGACGGCGCGCCCATGAGCCGCGCGTACTCCCGTGGCGTCATCCACCGGACCCTTACTCCCCCCTGCCCGGCCTCAACAATGGCCTGCTTGCTAGATCCGCCGCGCGCCGTTCGCAGGCATCCTGCGATTCCATCAGCTCGAATCTCCCAAACAGCCACGCCGTTGCGGGTACGACGGTACGCGGTCCGCCAGATCAGATCCTCACTCTGCCGCAAAGACTGCAAGCGAGCGGACTGAATCGGTGACAGCGATGCAACGAAGAGCTTCACACGGTCGACATCCCACCAGTCATCGGAATCTGTCTCGTGCCGCTCCACCGCTTTATTGAGATTGCTAGGTCCGACCGGAAGGGATGGCAACTCCCGCGCATGCAATCGTGCGCCAGGCATATCGTCCACGAGGCGATGCACCCATTCTGGTCTGCCTGAAAAGTCCGTGAGCTGATCCTCGGGAGCTGGATCCATAAGACCCACGATGAACATGCGAGGGCGACTCTGAGGGACAAAGTGCCGCGCGTCGATGGCCATCAAATCGCACGAGTACCCAAGCCGGTTGAGCTCCCGGATGGCGCCCCGAAGATCCCGTCCCCCGTGGCTCGAGGCAAAGCCAAGCACATTCTCCAAGAGCACAACAGAGGGGCGTCGATCATCCAGCTCCTCAAGCATGCGAGCGAACTCCCAGAACATGCTTGATCCACCCTCCTCGTCGCGGGGAGCCCCCGCTGTGCCGAGACCCTGACGATTCCCAGCCAGCGAGAGATCGGTGCAAGGGAATGAGGCAGTCGCGATATCGATGTCCGGCAGAGAAACACCCTCAATGTCCCGAATGTCTCGGAGCACAAACTCGTCGGCACCGAAGTTGGCGACGTACATGTCTCGCTTGTCGGGCTCAATATCGTTAGCCCACACGGTCTTGACATCGCCAGACTCCAGGCCAAGCCGCATGAGGCCAATGCCCGCGAAGAACTCGGCAGCGCGCAGGGGGCTCATGACGAAGAAACCGTAGTTACGGGAGCGGACAGCGCGGCGCGCACCAAATCAACTGCCCCCTCGATCGGCTCGTGCTCCCAAATTCGCACCACACGCCACCCCGCAGTTGTGAGCGCGGTGGTGATCCGCTCGTCGCGATCGCGGTTTCGCCCTAGCTTGGCTTCCCAGTAGGGACGATTTCGGGTTGGCATACGGCAATGCACAGGACACCCGTGCCAGAAACAGCCATCGAGAAAAACGGCGACGCGATGTCGGGTAAAAACGATGTCCGCCTTTGTCCGGACACCATCAACTCGGACAACAAAATCCTTGCGAAAACGAAGGCCGGAAACATGCAGGGCGCGCCGTAGCCTTATCTCAGGCCCAGTATCGGTCCTTCTATTGCCCTGCATGGCACGACGAGTAGCAAGATCGGAAGCGGGCGGGGTATCTGGCAGACGGGTCAGTACCCAGGCCCCATTTTCATCTGCTTGCGCTCGGAGGCGTGGGCTCCGCCCTTCTTCTCCAGGGTTGCGCAGGCTGTGGCTATGTCTTCGGCAAGGCGGTCTATCTGCTCGCGGCTGAGCGTCTGCTTGACCAGCGCCCGGAGGACCTTTACGTCTTCGGCGTTGGGGGGCATCGTGTAGGCGGGGAGCATCCAGCCGCGCTCGGCTGAGAGCTGCCAGGAGAGGTCGAACTCGTCGTAGTTCTTTTCGCCGGCGAGCTTGAAGGCGACCAGGGGGAGCTGCTCCTCGCCGTCGCCGATCAGCTCGAAGTCGCCGCTGGCCCTGAGCTTGTCGGCCAACACTTTGGCATTCTTCTGCATCGCCTTCATGATGTAGGCGTAGCCCTCGCGCCCGTAGCGGACGAAGTTGTAGTACTGGGCGAGGACCATCGAGGCGCCGGTTGAGAAGTTGAGGGTGAAGGTGGCGTCGGTTTTTCCCAGGTAGTTCTCGTAGAAGACGAGGTCCTCGGCAAGGTCGCTCTTCTCGCGGAAGACAAGCCAGCCGACGCCGGGGTAGACGAGCCCGAACTTGTGCCCGGAGACGTTGATCGAGCGCACCTGCTCAAGCCGGAAGTCCCATTCGGAGTCGGGGTAGAGGAAGGGCCAGACGAAGCCGCCGCTGGCGCCGTCGATGTGGAGCGGGACGTCGATTTCCTGCTCGCTCTTGAGGTCGACGAGGAGCTTGTTGATGCCGACGATGTCATCGGCGTGGCCGGTGAAGGTGGTGCCGAGCACGGCCGCGACGCCGATCGTGTTCTCGTCGATCAGCGGCTCGACGTCCTCGGGGCCGATCACGTACTTGCCTTCCTGCAGCGGCACGATTCGCGGCTCGACGTCGAAGTAGCGGCAAAACTTCTCCCAGACCACGTGCACGTCGCCGCCGAAGATCAGGTTCGGCTTCTCGACAGACTTCGAAGCGGCTTCGCGGCGCTGCTTCCACTTCCACTTCAGCGAGAGGGCGCCGAGCATGATCGCCTCCGAAGATCCCTGGGTGCGGGCGCCGGTCGTCTCGCCGGGAGCGTGGTAGAGGTCGGCCAGCATGCGGATGCAGCGCTGCTCGACCTCGGCTGAGATCGGATACTCGGCGTGATCGATGAAGTTGCGGTAGAGGTTCTCGGCGATGATTTTCTGCGCCTCGGGCTCCATCCAGGTGGTGACGAAGGTCGCCAGGTTGCGCTGCGGATCCCCCTCCAGCGCGAGTTCCTCGTCGACCAGCCGCATCGCATCGAGGGATGACATGCCGCCGGCCGGGAAGCTGCCATCGGGAGCATCTTCGGTGAGAAATCGATTGCCGTAGAGCATCGCGGCATCGTGGGCGCTGAGCGGCTTGGTCATGTGTTCCTCGATCTGTGTCGGGTCGGAGTCGGGTGCGACCGGTGGGTCCGAGCGAGCCTACGCTGCCACGACGCTCGCCGCCACCCGCAAGACCCTCCCGGCGATCCATCGCTCGCCCGATATGGTGGCTCAGGTTGGAGCACTTCGATGCGTGGCATCACGACGAAAGGACTCAGGGTTGAACGACGCCGAGCTCAGTGAAATGGGCCCGATCGACTATCTGTTGATCGAATGGCCAGGCCGCCAGCCGACCGGCGAGGTTGCGCCCCACGTGGTCGACCTCGTCGATCGTGGACTGATCCGCATCCTCGACATCGCCTTTATGACCAAGGCCGACGACGGCACCGTCACAGCCCTTGAGATCTCCGATCTCGGCACGGAGGCACAGGCCTTTGCCGTCTTCGAGGGCGCCTCTTCGGGGCTGCTCTCCGAGGACGACCTCGGCGAAGCCGCCGAGGCCCTTGCCCCCGGCACCTCGGCGGGCCTGCTCGTCTTCGAGAACCGTTGGGCGGCGCCATTTGCCACCGCGGTGCGCAAGTCCGGCGGCCAGCTGGTCGCCAGCGGGCGCATACCCATCCAGGCCGTGATCGCCGCGCTCGACGCGGCCGACGCGGCGTCCTGAGGAACAAGGAGACCGTCATGCCAGGACTACTTAGAGGTGTCGCACGAACCGCCGCTATCGCCGGCACCGCAACGGCTGTGAGCAACCGCGTCTCG
This sequence comes from Solirubrobacterales bacterium, assembly GCA_036512025.1. Classification (GTDB taxonomy): domain Bacteria; phylum Actinomycetota; class Thermoleophilia; order Solirubrobacterales; family 70-9; genus DATCBF01. The sequence goes on along the minus strand of DATCBF010000374.1, from coordinate 4,223 downwards.
CGCCGCCAGGGCCAGCGCTGGGCGCAGCAGGAAGAACAGCAGTACGCGCAGCAGGCCCCCGAAGCAGCGCCTGCCCCCGCCGCGCCTGCCGCCGGCGGCGAGTCGATGATCGATCAGCTCAAGGAGCTGGGAGAACTCAAAAGCCAGGGCATCCTCACCGAGGAGGAGTTCGCCGCCCAGAAGGCCAAGCTCCTCGGGGCCTGAGCAAGATGAACGACGACTGGCGCCTGCAGATCGACCTCGACGACGAGGGCTTGGCCGGCTCTTTGATGGAGCACCTCGACGCTCGCGAGCTGGAGCACGACCTCAGCGATGCCTTCCAGGATCGGGTCATCGTCAGCCGCGACGGCGCCCAGGTCTTTCTCTACACAGGAACCCGGGACCAGGCCGAAAGCGCCCGTGGCGTGGTCGTCTCGCTCGCACAGGAGCACAACTGGACGGTCAACCCCAAGCTCAAGCACTGGCATCCGGCGGCAGAGGAGTGGGAGGACCCGGACGCAGCGGTGGAGGGAGACGCGGCCGAGCATGAGGAGCTGATCGCGACCGAGCATGAGGAAACCGAGGAGCGCGGCCATCCCGAATTCGAGGTGCGGGTCGACCTCCCGTCTCGCCATGAGGCAGAGCGGTTCGCCCAGCGCCTTCAAGCGGAGGGTCTGCCGGCCGTGCGCCGGGCCAAGTACCTGCTCGTCGGCGCTGCCGACGAGGACGCGGCCAAGGTCTTGGCCGAGCGCATCAAGGGCGAGGCGCCCCCCGGCAGCGAGGTCAGGGCGGAGGGAACATGGCAGGCCGCATACGCCGAGCGGCCCGCCAACCCCTTTGCGATCTTCGGAGGGCTCGGCGGTTAGACGCTTGACGCCTTGCCGGCACCGCATCGAATGCCCCGCCCGGGGTACTAGAGATAGATGAGTCGCACACCGAGGTTCCTGCTCGCCGCCCTACTTCTCCTGGCCTGGAGCCCGTCCACTAAGAGCGCCGCGGCCGAGGCCCTCCCGGCCTCACCCAGCTGCGCCGCCGGCCCGACCACGATCGGCGAGACGACCTTCGGCACACCCTGCGCCGATGTGATCGTCGTTCCCCCGGGCGTGGAGACGGTCAAAGGCGGCGGCGGCAATGACACGATCGTGCCGGCGGCTACCTCGACCAGCGCCCCCTGCCCCGAAGGCTGTCGCCTCGGGGTCGGCAGCCAGACTTTCGAAGGCGGCCCCGGCAACGACATCGTCTTCGGCGAGCGCGGCGACGACATCCTCCGCGGCGGCGAAGGAAACGACCGCCTCTACGGGGGGATCGGCGATGACCTGCTCGAAGGTGGGCCCGGCGATGATGTCCTCTCCGGGGGCTTCGGCGCCGACGGCATCGACGGCGGACCCGGCAACGACTACGTGCGCGGTGACGGGACCCAGGACGAAATCGTCGACACCGGGCCGCCCTCGGACTTCGACACGCTGAGCTACTCGACCGGCATCTCCCCCGGGTTCACCAGGAACATCCCCAGCGCCAACCCTGGCTTTCCGGCCAAAGGCGGCGAGCGTGGCGTCTACCTCGACCTCGCCGCGAACATCGCCGACAACGGTGTCGCCCCCAACGGCGGCGGCGTCGATCAGATCGAAGGGTCCGACTTCGAGCGCATCGTCGGCTCGCCTTTCTCGGACTACATAGTCGGCTCCAAGGCCGGCCAGCAGATTTACGGGGGTGGCGACGCAGACGTGCTGGTCGCGGGTGGCGCCGAAACCGCGTTGCATGGCGGCGCAGACGGCGACGACTGCGTCGGCGGCTTGACGGTCACCAGCTGTGAGTCGACAGTCGCTGGCGGTGGAGTGACCCCGCGAGCCGCCGGCAAGGCAAGCGTCGGGCTGATGACCTCGGGGGAAACGGGCGAAGCGCAGGTCTACCTGCTCGGCGGCAGTGGCAACGACGCCGTCAGCATCACCTACCTGCCCTCGTCTCTGGCGTTCACGCTCAGCGAAGGCACGTTCGACCAGGGTGCTTCGGACGCCGCCGGCTGCACGGTTGAAAGCACGACGAATGCGGTCTGCCCCCTGGGCGGCCCGCTCGACTCGGTCCTGATCGCCGGGCTTGAAGGCAACGACACACTGGCGGCGGACGGGCTGCCGGCGACAACCTCGCTGATGCTGCTCGGCGGCGGCGGCAACGACACCGAGGTGGGCGGCGAAGAAAGCGACGACACCATGGTCGACGGAGCAGGCGCCGACTCGCTCCACGGCCTCGGCGGCGACGACGCCCTGCTCAACAACGAAGGCGCCGACCAGGTCTTCGGCGAAGGCGGCAACGACCTCTTCCTCTCCAACTCGATCTGCGACGGGGACTTGCTCTCTGGTGGCGAAGGCCGCGACAACGCCTCCTGGGCGAAGTTCGGCGAAGGGATCGACGCCCGCCTCGACCTGGGCCAGGCCGGCCGCCCCGGGCTCGGCGACGGCCCCCAGTGCGGCGGCGGCTCGCTTGACACGATCGACACCGTCGAGGACCTCGAGGGCAGCAGCTCCGCCGATGTCCTCTACGGCGATGCCGGGCCCAACCAGCTGCTCGGCCACCTCGGCCCCGACACCTACTTCAGTGGCGCCGGCGAAGACTCGATCCTCGCAAACGCCGGCGACTTCGATCCGGTCATCGACTGCGGCGACGACATCGACACGGCGTTCATCGACCATCCGCAGTACGGCGATGTCGCCGCCGACGACTGCGAGAACGTATTCGAAGCCGACCCCAACAACTTCCGCGCCAGCACCAGGCTACGACCGGCGATCGCGCCAAAGCCGCCGCCAGTCGACACCAAGCCACCGCGGACGAGGATCACGGCCCACCCGGCGCAGCTGGTCCGGACGCGCAAGGCAAGGCAGCGGGTAGTCTTCCGCTTCGCCTCGAACGAGCGGGGCTCACGCTTCCGCTGCAAGCTTGACCGCAAGCCCTTCCGGGCCTGCACATCGCCGCGGGCCTACACGGTGCGGCCCGGCCGCCATACCGTCCACATCGTCGCGATCGATGCCGCCGGCAACGTAGATCCCACCCCGGCGCTGGTTCACTTCCGGGTCCGTCGCCTCTTCTGAGCCGATTCCGACGCAATGGACAAGAGGCGGGGCAAAGACGCTCCGCTCCAATCTATTCGGGCGGGGGGCCGGTCGCGCGGGGTCGCGAACTGGTCCGTATGCCAAACCAACCTCGCCTCACCTACTCGAACGTCGTCTCGACCCTTGCTCTCTTTCTCGCCCTCAGCGGAGGCGTGGCCTTTGCGGCGAGCAAGATCCAGTCCGGCGACATAGCCCATGACGCTGTCAAGGCAGCCAACATCGCTCCCGGGGCTGTCCGCACCGCGGCCGTCTTCAAGCGAGCGATCGCAAGCGGAAAACTCGCCGTGGGCGCCGTGCGGAGCAACCAGATTGCCGACGGGGCCGTCAGCGCCCAGCAGATTGCCGACGGCACGGTCGGCTCGAAACAGATCGGCGCCGCCTCGGTAGCTCCCTCCAACCTCCAGTTCCCGGTCTTCTTCGTCGCCAGCCCGTTGGGAGACACCACCGCGATACCCAGCGGCGAACCAGTGGCCTACCCACTCAATGACTCCATCTGGACGCAAAAGCCAGGCCAGCTCAACGTCATTTTCGGGGGAGCCCTGGCGACGATCGCCTATGACGGCGAAGGCTCCGGCTCCTGCCGCGTGTTCTTCGAAGTCAATCTGAACGGCCAGCAGGTCGGCGGTGGCGAAGTCTCGACCGGCTCGACCACACTGCAGCAGGTCGAACAGAGCATCGGCGCCCAGCCGGAGATCGACCCCACCGTCGCGGTCAACAACCGTCTCGCCGCGAGGATCGGCTCCAACGGAGACTGCACCCCGGACTCAGCCGTCGACTCAACCCGCTTCCGGGTGCTCGACTTCGGTTGAGCAGCCCAACGCCGGGACGGTGGCCCTGACCGGCTACCGTCCCCGGCATGCCCTCCAATCTGCGCCTGAGCGTCCTCGACCAGACCCCCGTCTCGGAGGGGACGACCTCGGCGCAGGCGCTACGCAACTCGATCGACCTGGCTGAACTTGCAGAGCGGCTCGACTACCACCGCTACTGGGTCGCCGAGCACCATGGGGGAGGGCTGGTCGCCGGGCCCTCGCCGGAGGTCCTGATCGGCCCGATCGCGGCCGCCACCGAGGGCCTGCGTGTCGGCAGCGGCGGCGTCATGCTTCCCCACTACAGCCCGCTCAAGGTCGCCGAGTCGTTCAC
>DATCBF010000373.1:0-2538 GCA_036512025.1 Solirubrobacterales bacterium | reverse complement strand
CGCGGCAGGGCCTGCAGACGGTCTGCCCGACCCGGGTCGCGATCGACATGCTGGAGACGGCGGTCCGCGACTCCACGGCGCGCCCCGCCGCCGCGTCCGAGGCAGCGCCCGAGAGCGCTCAGGACGGGGAGGGCTAGCGCGTGTACATCATCGTCGTCGGCGCCGGGAAGGTCGGTTGGAACCTGGCTCGGGAGCTGCTCGAGAAGGACCACGAGGTGACGCTGATCGAGAGCGATCGGCGCCGCTACCTGACGGTCGAGCAGGAGCTCGAGCACAACGTCTCCTACGGCGACGCCTCCGAGCTCTGGGTGCTGGAGCGGGCCGGCATCCAGCGTGCCGACATGGTGATCGCGGTCACCGGCGACGACGAGGACAACATGCTGATCTGCCAGGTCGCCCGCGAGAAGTACCTGGTCGAGCGGATCATCGCCCGCGTCAACAACCCGCGCAACCGCCCACACTTCGACCTGCTCGGCGTCAAACCGTCGGTCTCGGCAACGGACCTGATCCTGCGTCTGCTCGAGCATGAGGTGCCGGAGTACGGCCTCGTCCACCTGCTCGACCTGCAGGAGGAGCAGCTGGAGATCATCGAGATGCTGCTCGGCCAGGACTCCGACGTGACCGGGCGTCGGGTCGGCGATCTGGAAATGCCCGAAGGCAGCCTGCTGATCTCGATTCTTCGCTCCGGCAAGGGCTTCGTCCCCGGCCCGGACACCGTGCTCGAGCCCGGCGACGAGGTGTTGGCCGTGCTCGACCCGGGTAAAGAGGACGACATCAAGGCTCTCTTCGGACCCGGTAACGGCGGCGCGGCCGGCAGTGCCTGACCGCGAGGTCGACCATCTGCTGATCGGCGGCGGCATGGCCTCCGCCCACTGCGCGGCGGAGCTGCGCAAGCGCGGCGCCGACGGCTCGATCCTCCTCGTCGGCCGCGAGCCCGAGCCGCCTTACGAACGGCCGCCGCTGTCGAAGGAGTATCTGCGCGGCGAGGCGGCGCGCGAGGACGCCCACGTCAATCCAGCTGCTTGGTATGAGGAGAACGGGATCGAGCTGCTGACCGGCCGCAACGTGATGTCGCTCGATCCGGCGGCGCGCACGGCCAAGCTCCAGGGAGGGGAAGAGGTCGCCTTCGGCAAGGCGCTGCTCGGCACCGGCGCGATGGTCAACATCCTCCGGGTTGAGGGCGCCGAGAACGAGGGCATCCACTATCTGCGCGCCTTCGGCAACTCCGACGCGATCCGCGCCGACGCCGAGGCAGCGGAGCACGTCGTCCTGGTCGGCGGCAGCTACATCGGCACCGAGGTCGCCGCCTCGCTGACCGCGAAGGGCGCCAAGTGCACGATCGTGATGATGGAGGACGTAGCGCTCTCGCGCACTTTTGGTGAGAAGGCCGGGCGCTGGTTCCAGAGCCTGATCGAATCCAAGGGCGTCGAGGTCCTGGGCGGCGAGGAGCTGGAGGCTTTCGAGGGCGACGGCCGGGTCAAGGCAGTGGTGACCAAGAGTGGCCGGGCGATCGAGTGCGACACGGTTGTCGTCGGCGCCGGGGTGAAAGCGGACGCGATGCTTGCCGAGCGCGCTGGGCTTGAGGTTGACAACGGCATCCTCTGCGATTCAAAGCTGCGGACCTCTGTCGCCGGCATCTACGCCGCCGGCGACTGCTGCAGCTACGACAGCGTCATCCACGGCCGCCGGCTGCGGGTCGAGCACTGGGACGTGGCGATGCAGCAGGGCATGCACGCCGCCCGCAACATGCTCGGCGAAGACCTCGACTACGAGGTAGTGCCCTACTTCTTCAGCGACCTGGCCGATTGGGCGAGCCTCGAGTACGTCGGCCCGGCCTATGAGTGGGACGAGGAGATTTGGCGTGGGGATGCCGATTCGGGCGAGTTCTCCGTCTGGTATCTGAAGGACGGCAGGGTTGCCGGAGCGCTCAGCGTCGAGCGCTCCGAAGACCTCGCCGAAGCGCGGCGCCTGCTCGCCGACGGTGTCGACGTCTCGGCCGCCAAGGCCCGTATCGCGGACCCCGACGGCGACCTCTCCACCGTCAAATAGCCACCGAACGGTATTCTTGGATTGTCTTTGCGCCCTGGTGTAATTGGCAACACGCCAGTCTCTGGAACTGGAATTTGGGGTTCGAGTCCCTGGGGCGCAGCTACATAGGAACCTGCCCGGAGCGTCTAGTCGCTCTGCTAGCGTCGCGCCGCGTATGAGACCTCGAAGCCTCTCCATCCTCGCTCTCCCGCTTGCCGCCCTGGCGATCGCCGGTTGCGGCGGCGGTGGCGGCGATTCGACGACGACGCCGACGACGACGGAAGCGACGACGACCGCCTTGACCAAGGAAGAACTGATCGCCCGCGGCGACTCGATCTGCGCCGAGGTCAACGCGGCCGTCGGCACCGTCGGGGAGAGCAGCGAAGAAGGCACCAGCCAGGTCGGTCAGGTCGCCGACCTCTACATCGGCATGGTCGAAAGCCTGAAGGGCATCGGCGCCCCCGACGACACCGCCGGCTACTCCGGATTCATCAGCACCGGAGAAGAACT
>DATCBF010000372.1:0-6473 GCA_036512025.1 Solirubrobacterales bacterium | reverse complement strand
GAAGTCGAAGAATCCGCTCCCCCGGCCGGTGGTGGCGCCGGCACGGAAGCTCCGCCCGCCGGCGAAAGCTCTGGCGGCAGCAGTTCCGGCGGCGTCGGACCTGGCTAGCGGCGACCTCTGGGTTGGTGGTGGGGGGACGGGCCCGTCCCCCCGCAGCGTCCCCGGATTACGCAAGCTTTAAAGAAAAGGGCTCAGTAGAAGCTTCTCTACCTTGGAGCGCTTAAAGCTCGGGCGTGTGCTGCGCCCCGGTAACACCCTACGCAGCCGAGGACTCCGCCCAGGAGCCATAGAGGCGCGCATAGGCTCCGCCCGCCGCGATCAGCTCGTCGTGAGTGCCGGACTCGGCGATCCGGCCGCCCTCGAGGACGACGATCTTGCCGGCTCGGCGGATCGTCGAGAGGCGGTGGGCGATGACGATCGCGGTACGGCCCTGCAGCAATCGCTCCAGCCCTTTCTCGATCGTTTTCTCGGTGCGGACGTCGACGTTCGAAGTCGCCTCGTCGAGGATCAGGATCCGCGGCTCGGCCAGCAGGGCGCGCGCGAAGGCGACAAGCTGGCGCTGGCCGGCCGAGAGCTGAACTCCACGCTCGCCGACCTCGGTCTCGATCCCTTCCGGCAGCGCCGCGATGAAGCCGGTCGCGCCAACGGCTGCCGCCGCGTCTTCGATCTCCTCCAGCGATGCGTCGGGCCTGCCGAAGGCGATGTTTTCTCGCACGCTGCCCGAGAAGAGGAACCCCTCCTGGGGCACGATCCCGAGCTGGCGCCGCAGCGCCCGCTGCTGGACCCCGCGCAGGTCGTGGCCGTCGACCAGGACCTTCCCTGCCTGAGGGTCGTAGAAGCGCGCCACCAGCTTGGCGAAGGTCGACTTGCCGGCCCCGGTCGCCCCGACCAGGGCCAGGGTCTGCCCGGGTGGGACGTGGAGATCGACCTGCTCCATCGCCCACTCGACCTGCTCGCCGCGAGCTTCTTTCTCTTGCGCCCCGTCGTCGTAGGAGAAGGAGACTCCCTCCATCAGGATCTCGCCACGCAGGACCCCCGGGTCGATCGCTCCCGGGGCGTCGACCATGTCGGGCTCGGTGTCGAGCAGGTCGAAGATCTTGTCCAGCGCCGCCATCCCCTGCTGGTAGGTCGTGTAGAGCTGTGAAAGTTCCTGGATCGGTTCGAAGAACGTCGCCAGGTAGGCGACGAAGGAGACGATGATGCCGATCTGGATCGCCCCTTCGATCGCCTGGCTGCCGCCGTAGAGGAGGATCACAGCGGTGCCGATCGCCGCCATCAGTTCGACCGCCGGGAAGTAGGCGGCGTTGAGGTAGACCGTCTTCATGTTGACGGCGCGGTTCTGCTCGTTGAGGTCGCTCATCACCGCCGCGTGCCGAGGCTCCTGGCCGAAGCTCCGCACCACCCGCACTCCGCTCAGCGTCTCCTGCAGGTAAGCGGTGACTGCCGCGATTCGCTCCCTGGTCGCCCTGTAGGCGTCGGCCGAGACGATGCGGAAGATGACGCTGGCGATTGCCAGCAGCGGGAAGGTGATGAAGGTGACCAGGGCCAGCTTGACGTCGAGGACGAGCAGGATCACGACCACCCCGACCAGGGTCAGGGTGCTGGAGAAGATGGTCACGACACCACTGGTGACGAGCTGGTTCAGGGCCTCGACGTCATTGGTTATCCGTGAGATCAGGACGCCGGGGCTGCGCCGGGTGAAGAAGCCGATCGACATCGACTGGAGGTGGGAGAAAAGCCGCTCGCGCAGATCCTGCAGGGCGCGGGTTCCGACCCACCCCACCAGGTAGGTCTCCGCGTAGGTGCCGACGGCGTAGAGCAACGCGGCGGCGACGAAGGCGGCGACGGTCAGGTTGAGGGCGCTGAGGTCGCCGGTCGTGATCCCGGCGTCGATCGCTCGGCCGGCGAGGTAGGGGGGCGCGAGACCGGCGCCGGTCTCGATCAGCAAGGCCACGAACATCAGCGCCATCCGCCCTCGGTAGGGGCGCAGCAGGCCGATCATCCAGCGCACCTTGCGCCCCCGCTGGTCCTCGCCGCGGATCAGGCGCCAGAGCGAGCCGAAGAGCAGCCAGATGTTGCGGAAGCGGTTGTTGCCCGGCTCTCGCTCTCCCTCGCTCACAGCCTCGCCATCTCCTCGCGGCTCTCGAGGTCGCGCTGCAGGAAGACGGAGTCGGCAAGCCCGTGCTCGGCGATCTCGCGGTAGAAGCCGCAGCCTGCCAGCAGCTCCTTGTGGGTTCCGCGGTCGACGATGCGGCCGCCGTCGATGACGACGACCTCGTCGGCGAGCGAGACGGTCGAGAGCCGGTGGGCGATGATGAACGTGGTCCGCCCGCTCATCACCTCCGCCAGCCCGGACTTGATCGCCTCCTCGGTGGTCGCGTCGACCGAGGAGGTGGCGTCGTCGAGGATCAGGATGCGCGGGTCGGCAAGCAGAGCGCGGGCGATCGCCACCCGCTGGCGCTGGCCGCCGGAGAGCGTCAGGCCGCGCTCGCCGACCCTGGTCCCATATCCGTCGGGAAGCTCGCGGATGAAGCTGTCGGCCTGGGCGCGGCGCGCCGCCGCTTCGATCTTCTCCAGGCCGGCGTCGGCGTGCGGGTAGGCGATGTTCTCGGCGACGCTGGCGGTAAAGAGGAAGCTGTCGTCGGCGACGAAGGCGACCTGCGAGCGCAGCGAGCCGACGTCGACCTCGCGGATATCGACGCCGTCGACCAGCACCGTTCCCTCGCTGGGGTCATAGAGCCGGGCGATCAGGCCGACCATGCTGGTCTTGCCGGCGCCCGAGGGGCCGACAAGGGCCACGGTCCTACCGGCCTCGACCCGGAGGTTGAAGTCACTCAGGGCAGGAGCGGAGCCGTCATAGCGCAGCGTCACCCCGCGCAGCTCGACCTCGCCGCCACCGGCGGGCAGAGCAGGGGCTCCGGGCGGGCTCTGGATCGCCGGTTCGCGATCGATGATCTCGAACATCCGGTTGCCCGAGGCGATCGCCCGCTGCGACATCCCCATCGCGACGCCAAGCATCCGCATCGGCCCGGCCAGCATTCCCACATAGGCGTAGAAGGCGACGAAGTCGCCGATGGTGAGCGTTCCCGAGATCACCTCGCGGCCGCCGACCAGCAGAACCAGGGCGATCCCCATCTGCGGCAGGAACCCGATCAGCGGCGAGAAGAAGGCCTGCAGTCGCGTCGAGTAGATGCTCTGGTCAAAGACCCGGTCGACGGCGCGGCTGAAGCGGTGCATCTGGTATTCCTCGCGGGCGAAGGCCTTGACGATGCGGATTCCGGAGACGTTCTCCTCGGCCTCGGCGGTCAGCTCGGCGATTCGCTGCTGGACCTCCTGCAGGGCGGGGCGCGAGACGCGGTTGTAGCGCGAGGCGGCGTAGACGACAAACGGGGCCGGGGCCAGTGCGCAGAGGGCCAGCACCGGATTGATCCACAGCATCACCGCGCTTGCCAGGGCGATCGTCAGCGCGCTCTGGGTGATGAAGACAAGGCCATAGCCGAGGAAGAAGCGGATCGACTGAAGGTCGACCGTCGCCCTCGACATCAACTGCCCGGTCTGCTGGCCGTCGAAAAACCCGAGGTCGAGCTTCTGCAGGTGGGCGTAGAAACTCTGGCGCAGGTCGAATTCGACCGCGAGTGAGACCTTGCCGGCGACCAGCCGCCTGACCACGGTCAATCCCAGCCTGAGGATGCCGGCGCCGACGATCGCCAGGGCGAGCGGCAGCAGGTCGGGCTTGTCGTGGCTTTCGATCGCGTTCACCGCCCGTGCAATCAGCAGCGGGATCGCCACCGACATCCCGATCCCGAGCCAGGCAAAAACCAGCGAGCCCCAGAGCTGGCGGCGGTAGGGGCGCAGGAAGCCCATCAGGCGGCGGTAGGTCTGCACCCCATGACTATACAAAGTGAAGTAAAGGCCCCCGCAGGGGTTTCCGCGATGGGCGGAGGTGTCAGTCGAAGGCCGTGGCGGCCTTGGCGGTCGAGACTTTGCCGCTCGGGCAAGGCTTCGGCCCGTGCCCGGGGCGGGGCAGGATCTGGAAGTTGGTAACCCCGTGGAACTGCGTCTGGGCGCCGTTGTTCTCCGCCAGGTCGATCACCAGCCGGTAGAAGCCCGGCTCCAGGTCGTGGTAGAAGATCTCCGGTCGCGTCGCCGGCGAGTAGCTCCCCACGGTGTGGATCCGTTCGGCGAGGACCCCGTTCGGACCCGAGTACTTGGGGAAGTCGAAGGAGGCGCCGACCAACCGTTCGTTGCCGAGCGGGCTGTTGAGGGCGCGCTGGAGTTTTTTCGGGTCGACGCAATTGGGGACGCGGTTGAGGCTGAAGCGGAGGTGGCCTTCGCCGAGTTCCGGCTCGCCACCGAAATGGGCGGGAGAGAGGTGGAAATTGTGGACTTCGACCTTGACCACGACCGCGTGGCTGGCCTGTCGGGCGCCGTTGCGGGGGGAGACGATGTCGACCCCGGGCTGGACCGGCTCCGGTACGACTTCGGTCGCGGCGTGTTTCGATTCCGTGCCTCCACCGAGGACGAGCACCAGCACGAGCGCGACTGCTGCAGCGGCAACGGCCGCGAGGATTGCGATTCTGCCCCGCATAGGAGTCCGGAAGATTACGCGCAACGTTTACAAAATCATGAGAGGCACAGGCGCGGCCGCGCTCGTGGCGCTGCTGGCGCTGGTGATCGCGGTTCCCGCAGCGACAGCGTCCGGCCTCGCCGATCACGTCCACCTCTTCGCCGGAACCGAGCCCGGGCACGACACTTTCGGGGGCGGTCATAACTTTCCCGGCGCCACGGTGCCGTTCGGAATGGTGCAGTGGAGCCCCGACACGACGCCTGCCGACAAGAATGGCGAGGGCTACGACTACCGCGACAACCATGTCTCCGGCTTCAGCCTTACCCATCTCAGTGGCGCCGGCTGTGGCCTCTACGGCGACTTCCCGTTCCTGCCGTCAACTGAGCCGATCACGTCCTCGCCGGCCGACCCCGGGTCGGCGGCGTTGGACGGCAAGTTCCAGCCTGGCTTCTCCCACGGCGAGGAGAGCGCCCGGCCCGGCTACTACTCGATGCGGCTCAATCCGGTGCGCGGGGCGGGGATCGACACCGAGCTGACGGCGACGACCAGGACCGGGATGGGCCGCTTCACCTTCCCCCACAACCCGCATTCGAGCGTCCTCATCAACGCCGGCGGCAGCGCCCAGCCCGACGACTTCGCCGGTGTCGAAATCAACCCGGATGGCAACGAAATCTCAGGCGTTGCATCCAGCGGGCTCTTCTGCGGCCAGCGCCCGCGGTACAAGGTCTATTTCTCAGCTGTCTTCAACCGCCCCTTCGGCGCCTACGGCACCTGGACGCGCAAGGCCCTGGAACCGGGATCGACCGCGGCAAGCGATAGTCAGAAACCGGAATCCAACCCCAGGGAAACGGCCCAGACCGGCGCCTATGCCACCTTCGACACGACCAAGAACAGGGTTGTGCTGGTCCGGGTCGGCGTCTCCTTCGTCAGCGTCGCCAACGCCCGCGCCAACCTCGCCGCCGAAAGCCATGGCGCCGGGTTCGGAACGATCGCGTCGCACGCCCAGCAGCGCTGGAATCAGGCGCTGGGCAGGATCAGGGTCAGCGGCGGCTCGGCTCGTAACACGGGGACCTTCTACACGGCGCTCTACCACGCCTTCGTCGCTCCCCGCACATTCAACGACGTCGGTGGCGAATACATCGGGATGGACGGTCACGTCCACGATGCCGACGGCCACACTCAGTACGCCGACATCTCCGGCTGGGACACCTATCGCACCCAGGTCCAGCTGCTCTCGATCCTGATGCCCGACCGGGCCAGCGACCTGGTCCGGTCGATGCTGGCCGACGCCGACCAGAGCGGCTGCCTGCCGCGCTGGCCTTATGCCAATGGCCAGAGCATGACCATGGTCGGCGACCCCGCCGACGCGATCATCGCCTCCGCCTCGGCCTTTGGCGCCCGCGCCTTCAATCGCGGCGCAGCCCTGGCGGCGATGGTACGTGGCGCGACCCAGCCTTGCGAAAGCCCGAACGGTGGCTTTGTCGAGCGCCAGGGGCTGAGCCAGTACGAAGCGCTGGGGTTCCTTCCCTACGACATCGACGCCAAGACCCGCAACGCCAATTCGATCTACGGCAACCCCGACAGCGTCTGGGCCTCGGCGGGGACGACGCTTGAGTACGCGACCGATGATTTTTCAATCGCCCAGTTCGCCGCCCGCTCCCAGCACGACCGCTCTGCCTATGGGCAGTTCATGCGGCGCTCGGCCAACTGGCACAACCTCTTCAATCCGGCCAGCGGGCAGATCGAGCCCCGCTATTCCGACGGCTCGTTCGTGCCCGGCTACAACAACCTGCGCGGCGCCGGCTTCGCCGAGGGCAACTCGATCCAGTACACCTGGATGGTTCCCCACGATCCAGCCGGGCTCTTCGCGTCGATGGGGGGCAGGGCGAAAGCGGCCGACAGGCTC
>DATCBF010000371.1:0-3051 GCA_036512025.1 Solirubrobacterales bacterium | reverse complement strand
CGCCCTTGGAGTTCGACGGCTTCTGGCTCTACGCGAGCGAGCGGCCGTGCCTGCACATCGCCCACCGTGGCTCATATCGCGCCCACGCACAGACGTTGGGTCTGGCGGTCCCCGAGCGGGCGGGCGGGCCCGGGCCGGTCGATCACATCGCGTTCGTCGCCCACGACTATGACGCTGTCTGCCAACGCCTGGAGCGCTGCGACATACAGCCGGTTCGCAACGATGTTCCCGGCGGTGGTCCGCGCCAGTTCTTCTTTTTTGATCCCGACGGGGCCCGAGTCGAGATCAACGTCCCCGCGAACGACCCCGAGGTATAGCCATGGCTCACGCACAGACCCCGGGCGCCCCGCCGACCGGCGGGCGACACACGCGCCCGCCCTTCCGGGCCGATCACGTCGGCAGCCTGTTGCGGCCCAAGCAGCTGCTGGCCGCCCGCGATGACCTTGGCGCCGGGAGGATCGACGCCGGCCAGTTGCGGGCGATCGAGGACGAGGCCATTCGCGACGCGGTCAGGATGCAGCGCGATGTCGGTCTGCAGTCGGCAACCGACGGCGAATTTCGCCGCAGCTCCTGGCACATGGACTTCATCTACCAGCTCGGCGGGATCGAGAAGGTCGAGCAGGACATCAATGTCACGTTCCGCAACGCCGACGGCGAGGTTGACTTCAAGCCGGCGGCGATCAGGGTCACCGACAAGGTGGCGCTCGATCACACCATCTTTGCCGAGGACTTCCAGTTCCTGAAGGGCATCGTCGATGACGGGATCACCCCGAAGCTGACCATCCCCTCGCCCAACATGGTCCATTACCGAGCGGGCCGCGCCGCGCTGGACCCGCGCGCCTACATCGACATCGACCAGTTCTGGGTCGATCTGTCGGCGGCGTACGCGCAGCAGGTCTCGCAGATCGCCGCCCTGGGCTGCACCTACCTGCAGTTCGACGACACGAGCCTCGCCTATCTCAACGACCCGCGCCAGCGCTCGGCGCTGACCGAGCGCGGCGAGGACACCGCGAACCTGCACGAGACCTACGTCTCCAACATCAACAATGCGCTCGCCGGACGACCGGAGGAGCTCGTCGTGACCACGCACCTGTGCCGCGGCAACTTCCGCTCCTCGTGGGCGGCCGAGGGTGGGTATGACTTCGTGGCCGAGACGCTGTTCGGATCGCTTGATGTCGACGGCTTCTTTCTCGAGTACGACGACGCCCGCTCCGGCGGCTTCGAGCCGCTGCGCTTCGTGGCTCCCGGCAAGATGGTGGTGCTGGGACTGGTCACCTCCAAACGCGGCGAGCTGGAGTCCCACGACGAGCTGCGCCGCCGGATCGACGAGGCCTCCCGGTACATCCCGCTCGAGCAGCTGTGCCTCTCGCCCCAATGCGGCTTCTCCTCCACGGTCGAGGGCAACGCCGTCAGCTACGACGAGCAGGTCGCCAAGCTCGAGCTGGTCGTCGAGGTCGCCACCGAGATCTGGGGAGGATGAGCTGATGCTCGCAGCCGTCACTGAGCTCGTTAGATCGATGAAGATCGTGGACCGGCCCGAGCCGGGCGAACCCGGTCCCGGCGAGATGGTCGTCGCGCCCGACGCCGTCGGCATCTGCGGCTCGGACTACCACTTCTTCACCGGCCATCTCTCCGAGGAGGCCGGCGGCAACCAGTTCCCGCGGGTCCAGGGCCATGAGGTGGGCGCCGTCATCCGCGCGGTCGGCAGCGATTGCCGGCCTGAGCTGTCAGTCGGCCAGCGGGTGGCGCTGCTGCCCATCCACGCCTGCGGGCATTGCTATCCGTGCAGCGTCGATCGCCCCAACGCGTGCGTGAACTTCCAGCTGATCGGCATCCACCTCGACGGCGGACTTCAGCAGCTGCTCTCGATCGGGCAGGAGCAGGTCTTTCCGGTCCGAACCGACGACGGGGCGCTGGCGGCGTTGGTCGAGCCCGTCTCGATCGCCGTGCGGGCCGTCCGCCGGGGTGCGATCGCCGCCGGTGAACGGGTGGTCGTGCTCGGCGCGGGGCCGATCGGCCAGTGCATATGCCTGGTCGCGCGCGAGCTCGGCGCCGAGGTGCTGGCCATCGACGTGCAGCCCGAGCGACTCGAGCAGGCCGCCGCGCTCGGAGCCGAGACGCTGCCGTGGAGCGATGGCGACAGCGTCGTCACCGCCGCCCGAACATGGGCGGGGGGGACGGGACCGCCGGTCGCCGTCGACGCCACCGGCGTGCCCAGCGCCGTGCGGGCGATGGTCGACATGGTCGCCTCGGCCGGCCGAGCCGTGCAGGTCGGGATGTCCACCCACGAGGTTTCATTGCGGATCGGCTCATTGACCGAGAAGGAGATCGACCTGCGAGGGGTCTGCTGCTGCACGCGCGACGACTTCGCCGAGGCGGTGGCGGTGGTCGAGCGCAACCCAGAGGCGGTCGGCCGGCTCGTCAGCCATGAGTTCGCGCTCGCCCAGGCGCCCGAGGCTCTCAGCTTTGCCATGAGCAATCCGACCGAGGTGATGAAGGTGATGATCCGTGGTGCCTGATCTGCGTGTCCTCGACGAGAACCGGGCGGCGTCGGTCCGCGCCGTGTGCGAGTTGATCGTCCCCGGCTGCGCGCGTACCGGCGCCGAGGTGTACATCGACGCGCTGCTGGCGCGGATGGCCGACGAGCCCCGGGCGGGCGTGCTGGCGGCCTTCGACGAGTTGGCCGGCCCGGCGGCCGAGGGCCGCGACGCGCTGGCCGAGCACGCCCTCTCCCCTGCCTTCGGGCTGGCGCGGGCGATGGCCTGCGAGGCGTTCTACTCGGACTTCGTCGCGCCCGGAGCGGCCGGTCCCGGGGCGTGGGAGGAGATCTGCTTCGCGCCGCCGCTGGCGACGCGCATCAATAAGGACTGGTCGTATCTCGGAGTGGAGTCATGAGCGAGCATTTCGATCTGATCGTGGTCGGCTCGGGTGCCGGCGGCGGCCTGGTGGCGGGCGAGCTCGCCGACGCCGGCGCTGGCGTCCTGCTGTTAGAGGCCGGCCCGCATCGCACGGCAGCTGACTTCATGCGGTGGGAGGCGCACGCCAACCACG
>DATCBF010000370.1:0-4432 GCA_036512025.1 Solirubrobacterales bacterium | reverse complement strand
AGGAAAACCACCAGACGCCGCCGATCCGCCAGCGCAGCCTGTTGTCGGTGAGCAGGGAGAAAGCACGGTCGAGTTCGTCCGCCTGGCCGTAGGGGCCCTTCTCCCAGCGCGACTCGCCACTGGCGGACCCCCATCCCAGCTCGGTGATGTAGAGCGGAGTGGCCGAGTCGTGATGGACGCGCATGACCCGGCGCAGGTTTTCGATCTCCGCCGTCATCGCGCCGGCATCGGCGACATAAGGGTGCAGCGCGACGCCGTCAAAGAACTGCTTTACCCGCCTCGTCCGGTAGAGCTGGGAGAGGAAGTTGCCGGACTGCACGTTGGGAGGGGTCTGCAGAGGCCGTCCGAACAGGCCCCCGATGATCACCTTGGAGCCCGGGTCGGCGCCGTGGAGCACGCGTCCGGAGAGCCGGATCAGCTTCGCGAAATGGGCCGGGTCGGGGTGGCGGTCGAAGGTGACGATGTTCTCCTCGTTCCAGATCTCCCAGCTGCGGATCGGCATGAACGGCAAATCCGGGTTTTCTTCCCAGAACGACCCTTCGGGGCCGTAACGGGCGACGGCGGCGCGCAGGAAATTCGACCACGCCCAGCGCTGCCAGGCGGTTTCGACCGGTTCGACGGTGGTGCGCGAGGCGACCCAGTCGGGGCTGCCGCAAACGAAGGGGAAGATCCTGATCCCGTGTTCCGCGGCAAGGCCGACGGAGCGGTCGAAATCCGACCAGTCCGGCGGCTGCACCGACGGATTTTCGCGCTGGATCGCGTACCAGTTCATCGGCAGGCGGACGCTCTGAATGTCAGAGCGCTCCATCAGTTCGAGGTCTTCCCCGTCGAGTGAGTTCTGAGGCGAGATCCCGATGAAGCCGCGAGGCACGTAGGCGCCGGCGACGGCCGGCAGCGCCAGGAGCCCCAGGGTGACCAGCAGTGGTAGCAGCGACTTTCGCATGACAGGTCTTCCTGCGACCCGGTGAGAAGGCAAAAGTCGCGCCCGCCGGCCTGCGCCCGAGGTCGTGGAATCGCCACAACCGTATTGGACGGGCGCTACGCCCGCTGATCTATTCGTCGCCTGGAAGGCGGTAGGCCACCATTGCCGGCTTCTGGCCTTCGGCGCTCGCGATGCCGGCCGGGGCGATCAGCGTGTCGCCGCTGACCACGACCCCGGAGTTCGTGCCGGCCGGAAGCGTGGCTTCCCAGACCTCGGCGCCGGAGGAGGTGTCGAAGGCGTGGACCGTGCCTTCAAACGTCGTCGCGAAGACGAGGTCGTTGACAACCGTCGTCGCCCCGAAAGCCGCGGACTGGAATTTGTGACTCCATTTGACGGCGCCGGTGGCGATATCGATCGCCACCAGTTCTCCGGTCAGGGCTCCTTCTTCCTGAATTTCTTCCTGCCCCCCGATCGTCAGCGAGTGATTGACGACCGGCACGAAGACGCTCTTGCCGTCGGTCGACATCGGGGCGATCACGCCACCGATCTGGCCTGGATAGACCGTAGCGCCCGTCTTCAGCTTCGAGTATTCGCCGTTCATCGCGTAGATGGAGTCCTTGTCGTGCCCGTTGTGGGTGCCGACGGAGCGCTTCCAGACGACCTTCCCGCTCTTGCGATCGACGGCCACCACAACCCCGACCTTGCCCGAGGTGATCGCCAGCTGCCTACCGCCGGCGTTGACGAGGATCGGCGGATCCTGAAGGTCCCAGTCGTAGATGTCGTGTGGCGTCTGCTGGTAGTACCAGCGCAGCTTGCCGGTCTTCGCATCGAGCTTGACAATCGAGTCGGTGTAGAGGTTTGGCCCCGGCCTGCTCGATCCCCATGGATACTTTTCCGTCCCCGGGAACGGGGCGGGGTTGCCGACCCCGAAGTACATGGATCCCTGGCTGTCGAACGAAGGCGCGTACCAGAGCCCACCGCCGGCGTTGATGGCCGGCTTCTTCCAGAGATTGGTCGGCACCGTGTCGAAATGCCAGATTTTCTTGCCCGTCTTCGCGTCGAGCGCCCAGAGGATTCCGGCGCCCCCGCCTTCGTAGTTCGCGCTCACGTTGAGCGGCACGGTCGAGACGTAGACCATGCCGTCGCGATAGCCCGGCGCCATGTCGATGCCCTCGTGTTCGTTCCGCGTAAGTTCGACCGACCAGATCTCCTTGCCGGTCTTCTGATCGAGGGCGAAAGCCGATGACGGTGTCGCCCCGTAGACGCGACCGCCGGCGACGACGAGCCCGTTCGGGCCCTCATCCGGCGCGTTGTAGGACTTTGACCAGAGGACTTCGCCGGAATCGAGGCTGATCGCCTTCACGTTCGAAGCGAGGTCCTGGGAGTAGATGACCCCGTTGCTGACGATCGGCGACGACGCGTAACTGCCGAACGAGCTTTTGGCGGTGAGCGGAAGCGACCATGCTTCTTCAAGGCTCGCGACGGTGGAGCTGTCGATCGAGCCCTTCGCCTGACGGGTATTGGCAACGTCGACGCCGGGATAGCCGGAGCCGTTGAACTTGACGTCTTCTGAGGAAGACGAGCCGCATCCCGCCAAGACGGCGCCGACCAGGATCAGCGCGACAACGGCGCCCGCCCCTGCCAAGGCGGCCCTTGGGACCTTCTTCAGGCTAGACATTGGCCGCGACCCTAGATGACCAATATAGAAAAGTCAACTAAAATACCCCTGCTCATCGATCATTTGCGACCGCGGTGGCCGACGGTCTCTCGGAATGCTCGGAAAGTCGCTCCTCGTCGAGTAGAAATGGCATCAGCACGCGGTTGGAAAGCAGCCCGAGGCTGCCCAGGTTGGCGAAGCCGGGTCCCTGCCGCAGCCCCGCCAGCCCCGGGATAAAGAGGCGTGGACGCATTCCTTCCAGCTCGAGTGTGCGGCCGATCGGGACTTCGACCTGAGGCGGGCCCTCCCAGAGCGGCCCGGCCTGCCGTTCCACCTCCGCCCGCACTTCCTCCGGAAAGAGATCGCGCAACTGGGCCAAGAGGTCGAAGCCGGTGCAGTTGACGCAGTAGTCGAACCGGGCTTCCACCACTCCTTCGGCGGGAGCGTCATATTCGACGCTGACCCCGTCGCCCCCATCCTCGGTTCCAACGTGGATGACCCGGCCGGTCACCCACTCGCATCCCTGGTCGCCGGCAATAGACGCCAGCGTCTGAGGATCGAAGACACCGCGATCGCAATGCTTGACGAAGTCGCGGCGCGTCTGCAGGTCGAGTGAGCTCCAGGAGACGCTGTCGGGATTGGAGAAGATCCGGTTCTCGAGGAAGCTCTCGCCGCGGCTCAGCGGCAGGGTGGGTGTGAAGACGGTGATCCGCGCATCGGGCCGGAAGGCCCGCAGGAAGACAAGGCAGCTGAGCGCGCTCTCACCGCCGCCGACGATCGCGACCTCACTGCTCTGGCCAGCCGCAATGCGAGAGAACTCCCCACGCTTGCTGTCGCAGTGAAAGAGCCGCTCGCCAATCTCGGGGTCGTGGGAGAAGTCCCGGTGTATCCCCGGGCCGGTGAGGACGATCGCCCCGCTGCTGTGCCGGCTTGCCTCCTCGGTCTCGGCGACCTCGACCTGCCAGCGACCGGAGTCCTGCAGCGACACCTCGGTGACGCGGCCTCGGATCAGCCGCACTCCCTCGGTGGCATGCGACAGCACCCAGGCCAGATAGCGACCGTAGTCGCGGTGCTGAACCGCCGGCGAGTCGGCATTGACCCAGCGGGCGTACTTGCCCCTGCTCATCATGTACCGCTGCCAGGTGAAGGGCAGCAGCCCGGCGTCGATCGCCTCGCCCGCCTCGCCGAACAGCTTCCCGCTTTCGTATGGGAAGCCGACGTCCTTGATCGGCGGGATCGCCAGCGGCTCCTCGCCCGAGGTCATCCCGTTGCGGCCCGACCAGGAGGCGGCCCATTCGGTCTTCTCGATGATTGTCAGCGCGATCGGACCGAGGCCGAGGCTGTTGATCACATGGATCTTGGCCGCGAGGGCCGCGGCCTTGGCGCCGCCGCCGACGACCAGCAGATCTGTCTCCTCGATCATGCGAACACCGGCGCCTTTGCCGCCTCCGGCCGGCGGGGCTCGGCGATCACGAGGCCGCTGCGGTCAGGACTGAAGGAGATCGCGCTTTTGCGCATCCCCTCCGAGCGCGAGTCGACAGGATGCAGGTCGACCTCGGTCAGGACCGTGCGCAGGACGCGCTTCATCTCCAGTTCGGCGTAACTCGCGGCCAGGCAGCGGCGAACACCGCCGCCGAACGGGATCCAGGTGTAGGTCCCTGGCTGCCGACCGAGGAAGCGCTCCGGGATGAAGCTGCGCGCTTCGGGATAGACGTCCTCGCTGCGATGGATCAGGTGGATGCAGGGGGCGACCGTGGTCCCGGCCGTGAGGTAGTAGCCGCCCAGGCGCATCGGCTCGCGCAGACGGCGGACGACCACCGGCACCGGCGGCACGACCCGCAGGGTCTCCTTGA
>DATCBF010000369.1:0-4561 GCA_036512025.1 Solirubrobacterales bacterium | reverse complement strand
AGTCGGCGCTCCAGGTCATCGAGCTCGATCATGGGGAAGGAGGGTCCTTTCGCAGTCGCTTGAGGGCTTCGTGGACATTGCGCCGCGCCGCCTCGTCGCTGGTGTCCATCACGGTGGCGATCTCCGCATAGGACGAGTCGGTGAGAAAGCGCAGGGCGACGGCGGTGCGCTGCTTGGGGGGCAGCGCCGCCACCTGGCCCCACAGCTCGCCCTGGCCGGTCCCGGCCAGCGGGTCAAGCGTCGCGGAGGCCGCGGGGAGCTCGCCGGCGGCGCCCACCGGCACGGGCCGGCGCCCGCGGGCCCGCGCATGGTCGATGACCTTGCGATGGGCGATCGTCAGCAGCCAGCTGCGCAGGTTGGCGGCATCCCGCAGCCGCGGATAGGCGCGCAGGGCCGACAGCCACGTCTCCTGGTAGCAGTCGTCGGCGTCGACGGGTCCCACCGACGCCGCCAGAAAGCGATGGACATCGCGGCCGTGGGCATCGATCAGGGCTTGGAACGGGGGGAGGGGCACTGTGTGATGAAACGTCGAGGGGCGCGTGGATGTGAGATGTTGGCGCCGCGCGGCCAATTACCTGTGCCTGGTGCCCATTTCGAGCTTCCGTGATTGGCTGGATCAGCATCCGCCACCGGACGCAGCCTTCGGCCAGAGTCTCGCCGGGGTGGCCACCCGAGTAACTGTCGGAGATGACTTTTTTGCGGCCGCCCAGGTTGCCGCCTCACCACGGATCCTGCTGGCGCTCAAGGTCCTGGCGCATCGCGTCCGATGGCGGGAACGCTGGCACTCGGATCACTGAAAGAAGAGCCAATCAAGGCAAGACGCGCATCATGGCTTGCCGCCGTCCTCGCTGGGGTATACAAAGTGCCCATGCCACGCGCGATTTGGAGCGGTGCGATCAGCTTCGGGCTGGTCAATGTGCCCGTCAAGATGTATTCGGCGACCTCGCCGAAGTCAGTTCGCTTCCACCAGCTGTCCGCCAAGACGGGCACGCGGATCAAGCAGAAGCGGGTCGATCCGTCGACCGGGGATGAGGTGGCCTTCGAGGACATCGTCAAGGGCTATGAGCTCAGCCCGGATCGCTACGTGCTGATCGAGCCCGAGGAGCTCGAGGCACTCGATCCCAAGGCGACCAAGACGATCGACATCGAGGAGTTCGTGGATCTGGCCGAGATCGACCCGATCTACTACGACCACTCCTATTACCTGGCTCCCGCCCCCGGCGGCGCGAAGGCCTACCGGCTGCTGCTGGAGGCGATGCGCGAGGCCGGCAAGGTGGCCATCGGCCGGGTCGTGATCCGTTCCAAGCAGCAGCTGGCCGCACTGCGGCCGGCCGGCGATGCGATGGCCCTGTCGACGATGCTGTTCGGCGACGAGGTGCTCTCGCCCGACCGCATCGACGAGCTCGACGGCCTCGCCGAGGCCGACGCGACCAAGCGCGAGCTGACGATGGCCCAGCAGCTGATCGAGTCGCTGTCGGCCGATTTCGATCCCACCAAGTTCAAGGACGAGTACCGCGAGCGTGTGCTTGACCTGATCGAGCGCAAGGCGGCCGGCGAGGAGATTGCCGTCCAGGCCGAGGCGGAGGACACGAGCCCGGCGCCCGACCTGATGGCCGCCCTGGAGGCCAGTCTCGCCGAGATCCGGTCCGGCGACTCCGATGAGCCGGAGGAGAAGAAGAAAGCTCCCGCGAAGCGGGCGACGAAAAGCAACGGTTCCTCGACGAAGACCAAGTCGCGGGCAAAGGCGAAGAGCTGATCGACCGCTGGTAGGATTCCACGGCTGCGACGCCGTGCCTGCCCAACCCCTCCTCGAAGCTGAGGCACAGCTATATGGACCGCATTGTTCCCCCCGGGGCCACTGGCCTCTACGACCCCACAAACGAACACGACGGTTGCGGCATCGCCCTGGTCGCCAAGCTGTGGGGCGAGGCCACCCATGCGGTGGTGGAGAAGGCCCTCGAGGCACTCGAGAACATGGAGCACCGCGGGGCCGAGGGCGCCGACCCCAACACCGGTGACGGCGCCGGCATCCTCCTTCAGATTCCCGACGCGTTCATGCGTAGCGCGGTCGCCGGAATCGACCTGCCGCCGGCCGGGCGCTACGGCGTCGGCGTCTGTTACCTGCCGCGAGATCCCGAGCGCCGGCAGGAGTTCGAGCAGCTGATCGAGGAGGCGGTCGCCGCCGAGGGGCAGCGCGCCATCTGGTGGCGCGACGTGCCGGTCGACGACCGCTATGTGGGCGAGATCGCGAGCATGTCGGCGCCGGTCATCCGCCAGCTGATCGTCGAGGCCTCCGATGAGATCGAGGACCAGGGGGCGTTCGAGCGCAAGCTCTACGTGATCCGTCGCATCATCGAGCGCGAGAGCGGCCCGGAGCTTGCCGTCCCCAGCTTCTCCAGCCGCACGATCGTCTACAAGGGAATGCTGACCGCGCCCCAGCTGCCGCGGTACTTCCCGGACCTGCGCGACCCCCGGCTGGCCTCTCGCCTGGCGCTGGTGCACTCACGCTTCTCGACCAACACCTTCCCCAGCTGGGAGCTCGCTCATCCCTACCGGATGATCGCCCACAACGGCGAGGTCAACACCCTGCGCGGCAACGTCAACTGGATGCGGGCGCGGGAGTCCCAGCTCGTCTCCGAGCTGTTCGGCGATGACATGACGAAGCTGCTGCCGATCGTGCGCAGCGGTGGCTCGGACTCGGCCACGTTCGACAACGTGCTCGAGCTGCTCGTCCTCAGCGGTCGCTCGATCCCCCACGCGATGATGATGATGGTCCCCGAGGCCTATCGCACGCGCAAGGACCTCGACCCGGACGTCAAGGGCTTCTACGACTTCCACTCCTGCCTGATGGAGCCGTGGGACGGCCCGGCCGCCATCGCCTTTACCGACGGCCGCTGGGCGGGCGCGGTGCTCGACCGCAACGGCCTGCGCCCCGGACGCTGGATCCAGGACACCGAGGGCTACGTCGTGCTCGCGTCGGAGACCGGCGTCATGACGGTCGCGCCCGAGCACGTGTCGCGCAAGGGCCGGCTGGCGCCCGGCAAGATCTTCCTGCTCGACCTGGAGGACGGGCGAATCGTCGAGGACGAGGAGGTCAAGCGCCGCGTCGCTCGTCGCAAGCCCTACGGCGAGTGGTACGAGCGCTCGGTCGTCCAGATCGACGATCTCCCCGAGCGCGACCCGCTGGTGCCGCGCGTCGAGCCGCTGCGTTCGCGTCAGCTCGCCTTCGGTTACTCGCAGGAGGACCTGCGGATGATCATCGCGCCGATGGCCTCCAAGGGCGAGGAGCCGGTGGCCAGCATGGGCAACGACGCGGCCCTGGCGGTGCTGTCAGACCGCCAGCCGCCGCTGTTCGCCTACTTCAAGCAGCTGTTCGCCCAGGTGACCAACCCGCCGGTCGACCCGATCCGCGAGAACGTCGTGATGAGCCTGCAGACCGGAGTCGGCGCCGAGGTCAACCTGCTGTCGGAGTCCCCTGACCAGGCGCACCAGCTCGTGATCGAGCAGCCGATCCTGCGCAACGCCCAGCTCGAGAAGCTGCGCCAGGTCTCCCATGAGATCTTCGAGGCCGCCACGCTCGACATCACGTGGCCGATCGAGGACGGGCCCGACGGGATGGAGAAGCGCCTCGAGGCGCTGTGCCTGGAGGCCGAGAGCCAGGTCGACCACGGGGCCAACATCCTCATCCTGTCGGACCGCAACCTCGGTCCCGAGCGGGTGGCGATGCCGTCGCTGCTGGCCGTCGCCGCCACCCATCACCATCTGGTGCGAGCCGGGACCCGGTTGCGCACGGGGCTGGTGATCGAGTCCGGCGAGCCACGCGACATCCACCACATGGCGACGCTGATCGGCTACGGCGCCTCGGCGATCAACCCCTATTTGATGTTCGAGTCGCTCGACGAGCTCGCCGACCGCTCGCTGCTCCCCGAGGACCTTGAGATCGACGAGGCCGAGCAGCGGATCGTCAAGGCGATCGGCAAGGGCCTGCTCAAGACGATCGCCAAGATGGGCATCTCGACGATCCAGTCCTACTGCGGCGCGCAGATCTTCGAGGCCGTCGGGCTCGAGCCTGAGGTGATCGACCGCCACTTCACCGGCACGGCGTCGCGGATCGGCGGCATCGGCCTCGATGTCCTGGCCGCCGAGGCGCTTGGCCGTCACTTCCGCGCCTACCCGCGGACCGATCGCGAGGTCCTGCCCGTCGGCGGCGTCCTGCAGTGGCGCCGCGACGGCGAGCGTCACATGTGGAACCCGGACACGATCGCCTCCCTGCAGCACGCGGTCCGTGCCGCCACGGGCCAGAGCCTCGAGACCGCCAACGGCAACGGACATCGCAACGGTGGCAACGGCGCCGTGGCTCGCGATCCTCAGCAGACCTATGACGAGTTCGCCCGCCAGGCCAACGATGAGGCGACCCGCGGCGCGGCCCTGCGCGGGCTGATGCGGCTCGTCGAGGCCGACGAGGCGGTGCCGCTCGACGAGGTGGAGCCGGCGACCGAGATCGTCAAGCGGTTCAGCACCGGCGCGATGTCCCTCGGCTCGCTCTCCCGTGAGGCCCACG
>DATCBF010000368.1:0-4066 GCA_036512025.1 Solirubrobacterales bacterium | reverse complement strand
CTCGCCGTGGCGCATCCGCCGTTCGTTGCGAGCGAGGACGAGCTCGCGCACCTCGGCTCGCAGCTCCTCGTCGATCGTCGGCTTCGGCGTGGCCAGATCCATCGCCCGCTGGACCTCCGCCTCGATGTCGATTGGCCTCCCGCCCTGTCGCTGTCGCCGGTACGACTTGGCCTCGATCATCTGCCGCGCCTCTGCCTCCTGTACGACCCGGGTCACGGGCGAGGCCAGCTCCAACGGCTTGCGCTGCGGCAGGTCGGGATCGATCGCGAACGGCCCGGAAGAGCCGAGCCCACGGTAGGCGGCTCCCGAACCGGCAAAGGCGAAGGCGGCGATGGGCAGGACCACGAGCGTGATCAGCATCAGCACCGTGCCATTGACGACGTCGGTAACTGCCAACACCAGAGCCATGCCTCAAAGGGTAGACCGCCCCACGGAATCGGGCTTGTTCGCTAGTCTTCTCACTGGTTGACTGACCAGTCAATCGGCGGCGCTCCGCCCCCCGGCGAGCGCCTCCTCAAGCCTTGCTGCACAGAAAAAAGGAGCCTCGAGCAGTGGTTGACTTCACCCTGACCGACGAGCAGAAGGACCTGCGCGAGCTGGCGCACAACTTTGCTGAGAAAGAGATGCGCCGGGTCGCCTGGGAGTACGACAAGGACGGCACCTGGCCGCAGGACATTGTCGACAAGGCGTGGGAGGTGGGTCTGATGAACACCCACATTCCCGAGGAGTACGGCGGCCCCGGCCTCGATTACCTCTCCGGCTGCCTGATCGAGGAGGAGATGGGCTGGGGGTGCTCCGGCATCGGCACCAGCCTGATGGCCAACGGCCTAGCCTCGGCCCCGGTCACCCTTGGCGGCTCCCACGAGACCAAGAAGAAGTATCTGGGGATGCTGACCGAGGAGCCCAAGCTCGCCTCTTTCTGCCTGACCGAGCCGGATGCCGGCTCCGATGTCAGCGGCATGAAGACCCGCGCCGTCAAGCAGGGCGACAAGTACGTCATCAACGGCTCCAAGTGCTTCATCACCAACGGCACCTACGCCGACTGGTTCACGGTCTACGCCAAGACCGACCCTGAGGCCGGTCACCGTGGGATCAGCGCCTTCGTCGTCGACGCCAACCTCCCCGGGGTCACCGTCGACAAGAAGGAGGACAAGATGGGTCAGCGGGCATCGAACACCGCGACCATCTCCTTCAACGACGTCGAGATCCCGGCCGAGAATCTGATCGGCGAGGAAAACAAGGGATTCAAGCTGGCGATGATGACCCTCGACCGCACCCGCCCCGGCGTCTCGGCGATGGCGGTCGGCATCGGCCGCGCCGCTTTCGAGTACGCCGCCGAGTACTCCAAGGAAAGGGTCCAGTTCGGGGTCCCGATCGCGATGCACCAGGCGATCCAGTTCATGATCGCCGACATGGCGACCAAGGTCGAGGCCGGCCGCCTGCTGGTCTGGAGCTCCGCTGTCCTGCTCGATCAGGGCCAGCGCAACAGTCGCGTCTCCTCGATGGCCAAGCGCTTCGCAGCCGACTCGGCAATGGAGATCACCGTCGACGCCGTCCAGGTCTACGGTGGCTACGGCTTCATCAAGGAGTACCCGGTCGAGAAACTGATGCGCGACGCCAAGATCATGCAGCTCTACGAGGGGACCAGCCAGATCCAGCGCCTGGTCATCGCCAAAGAGGTGCTGCTGCCGCGCCAGGTCGAGGAAGTCACGCCCGAGGCCGAAGCCCTCGCCAAGAAGGCAGAAGCGAGCCAGGCCGAGCAGGCAGCCGCTACGGTCTAGGAATGGATGTCTCCGAGCGCGCCGCAGTAGGTAAGGCGGCGCGCTCGGTGGCTCCTCGCTCCGCGTTGGCGGAGTGGGAGCCGGCAGCTGATCGGCCCGACCCGGTCGGCACCCTCGAGAAGCAGGCCGAGACCCGGGTCTCCGGGCTGGTTCCGATCCGCTACGGGCGGATGGCCGTCTCGCCCTTCACCTTCTACCGCGGCGCCGCCGCGGTGATGGCCGCCGACCTCTCGGTCGCGCCGACCTCGGGGCTGCGGGTGCAGATGTGCGGCGACGCCCATCTCTCGAACTTCGGCGCCTTCGCGGCTCCCGATCGCACCCTCGTCTTCGATCTCAACGACTTCGACGAGTCGCTGCCGGGGCCCTGGGAGTGGGACGTGAAGCGGCTGGCGGCAAGCTTTGAGATCGCCGCCCGCGCCAACGGCCTCAAGCGCAAGCAGCGGCGCACGATCCTGCTCACCGTCGCCCGCGTGTACCGCGAGGCGATCCGTGCCTTCGCCGGGATGCGCAACCTCGACGTCTGGTATGCGCGCCTCGACGCCGAAGCCCTGCTTGCCGAACTCCGCACCGAGGCCGACGCGGAAAGCGCCGCCGATCTGAAGCGGGCCGAGAAGGGGTTGGCCAAGGCCCGGGCGAAGGACAACCTGCGGGCGCTCGATCGCCTCACCCGCAGGGTCGACGGCGAGTTGCGATTTATCAGTGACCCGCCGCTGCTGGTCGGCGCCCGCGAGTTGATGGCGGAGGACGAGAGCCGCGACTTCGAAGCCACGATCCGCGGCGTGCTCACGGCCTACCGCGACACCCTGCAGGGAGATCGCCGCCATCTGCTCGACAACTACCGGCTGCGCGACCTGGCCCGCAAGGTGGTCGGGGTCGGCAGCGTCGGCACCCGCGCCTGGATCGTGTTGCTGACCGGCCGCGACGACTCCGACCCGCTGATCCTGCAGGCGAAGGAGGCCGAGGCCTCGGTGCTCGAGCCCTACGCCGGCAAGAGCCACTTCAGGAATCACGGCAGGCGGGTGGTCGAGGGCCAGCGCCTGATGCAGGCGGCGAGCGACAGCTTCCTCGGCTGGTGCCCGGCGGTCGGGATCGACGGCCGGGAGCGCGACTTCTACGTGCGCCAGCTCTGGGACTGGAAGCGCTCTGTCGACACCGAGACCCTTTCCCCTCGCGGCCTGGACGTCTACGCCCGTATGTGCGGCTGGACCCTGGCCCGCGCCCACGCCCGCTCCGGCGATGCGATCGCGATCGGCGCCTATCTCGGCTCGGGCGAAGTCTTCGACAACGCGATCGCTGACTTTTCATGCCTCTATGCCGATCAGAGCGAGCGCGACCACGCTGCTCTGTTGGAGGCGATCGCATCGGGGCGCGTCGCGGCGGCGGACGCCTAGCGGTGGGCTTGCCATAACGTCCGGGCCGCTTTGAAGACCTGGCGCGTCATCCTCATCCTCGCCGCTGCCCAGTTCATCCTGGTCTTGGACACGACGGTGATGAACGTCTCGATCTCGGCCGTCGTCGCCGACCTCAACACCACGGTCGAGCAGGTTCAGCTGGCGATCACCGCCTACATGCTGGTGATGGCCTCGACGATGCTGATCGGCGGCAAGCTCGGTGACATCTGGGGTCGCAGGCGCGCCTTCCGCATCGGCCTCGTCGTCTTCGCCGTCGGCTCCGGCCTGACCTCGATCGCGCCCAACGTCGGCTGGCTGCTGTTCGGCTGGTCGCTGCTGGAGGGATTGGGCGCGGCGATCCTCGTTCCCGCCCTGGTGGCGCTGATCGCCTCCAACTACGAGGGGCAGAAGCGGGCGACTGCCTACGGCATCATCGGCGCCGTCGCCGCCGCGGGGGCCGCCGCCGGGCCACTGATCGGCGGCGCGGTGACGACCGCTGCGAGCTGGCGGGTCGTCTTCGCCGGCGAGGTGGTGATCGCGATCTTCGTCCTGCTCGCCTCGGGGATGATCAAAGACGCTCCCCGCGAAAAGACCGGCAAGCTCGACTGGGTCGGCGCCGGCCTCTCCGTCGTGGGCTTGTTCATGATCGTCTTCGGGGTCCTGCAGAGCAGCTCCTGGGGCTTCATCTTGCCCCACAACCCACCCACCATCGGCGGCACTGAAGTGACTCCGCTGGGGCTCTCGCCGGTGCCCTTCATGATCCTCGCCGGCTTCGGCGTCCTCGGCCTGTTCGCCCGCTGGGTGCAGCGTCGCGAGGCGCGCGGCGAGGAACCGCTGCTGCGGATCGCCCTGCTGCGGATCAAGCCGCTGCGCGGCGGCGCGGTGATGTTCTTC
>DATCBF010000367.1:0-4579 GCA_036512025.1 Solirubrobacterales bacterium | reverse complement strand
GCGCAGCGGAGAGCGGCGCCGACTACGGCAAGACCGCGAGCTTCCTGGCGGTTGGCGTCGGCCTCACCGGCGTCGTCACCTACGCCTACTTCCTGATCGCCTCGCACGTCCTCTCCACACCCGACTACGGGCAGATCACGGTGCTCTGGTCGGCGGTCTTCATCACGATCTCGACCCTCTACCGCCCGATCGAACAGCTCCTCTCCCGCCATATCTCCGAGCGGCTGGAGCGAGGAGAGACGGTCAGCCAGCCGATGCGGGTCGCCTCGACGATCCAGCTCGGCCTCTCGCTCTTCTTCGCCGTCGTCGCCCTGGCGCTGCGCGGCCCGATCCAGAACGGCCTGCTGGAGGGCAACGAAACCCTCTACTGGGTCTTCTTCTCGGCGGTCCTCTTCTACGCCGCCAGCTACTTCGCCCGCGGCTTCCTCGCCGGCAACCAGCGCTTCGGCCTCTTCGTCGCGCTGATCCTCTCCGAATCGGTCTTCAGAACGATCTTCGCGGTGCTGGTCGCGGTCAGTCTGCTGAGCGGCCAGTCGGCGGTGGCGATCGGCATCGTCGCCGCCCCGGCGCTGAGCCTGATGGTCGTCCCCTTCGCCTTCGCCCGGCGAGCGAAACATCAGGAGGCGCTGCCCGAGGCGCCATCGTCGGACAATGAGGAAGAGAAGTTCTCCTTCGCCGAGGGCGGCGGCTTCGCGGCCGCGGTGCTGCTGATCATGTTCAGCGAACAGGCCTTTCTCAACGCCGGCCCGCTGATCACCCGCGGCCTCCAGGGCGCCGCCGCGGCCGGCTTCATCTTCAACGTGCTGATGCTGGCGCGGGCGCCCTTGCAGCTGTTCCAGTCGGTCTCGACCAGCATCCTCCCCCACCTGACCAAACTCCAGGCCAGCAAAGCGGAGGACAGCGAGCGTGAATTCAGCAAGACGGTGCGGGTCGTGCTGCTGGGCATCGCCGCCTTCACCGCCCTCGTGCTGGTCGTGGTCCTGATCGCCGGCCCAAAACTGATGCAGATCGCCTTCAGCAAAAAGTTCACCTACGACCGCGAGGGCCTGCTGCTGATCTCGCTCGGCATGGGCCTCTACCTCTGCTCGGTCACGGTCAACCAGGCCTGCATCGCTCAGGGCCAGGTGCGGCGCGCCTCGGTCCGCTGGATCAGCTGCGCCGCCCTCTTCATCGCCTGGAACTTCGTGCCGCTCGTCAG
Source organism: Solirubrobacterales bacterium (assembly GCA_036512025.1). Classification (GTDB taxonomy): domain Bacteria; phylum Actinomycetota; class Thermoleophilia; order Solirubrobacterales; family 70-9; genus DATCBF01. Next base: position 3,381 of record DATCBF010000367.1, on the reverse strand, counting down.
CAACGAGTTCCGCCGCGTCGAGATCGGCTTCCTGCTTGCCGCGGGGGTGCTCTTCGCGCTCCTTTACTACGTCTACCGCCGTCCCCACGGGCGAGCCGAGGATGTGCCTTCGCCAGGCTCCCCGGAGGAACTCGAGGCTCGCCTGGCGGTCTTCGACGAGAACGTCTGAGAGCCCACCATCTAGGGTCGGTTGATGGGTGGACACGACGCCGATCTGATCCTCATCGCGGGCGCTCTGCTGGCGGCGGGGATCGGCGGCGCGCTACTGGCCGACCGGATGCGCATCCCCGGCCTGCTGCTCTTCCTCGGTCTCGGGATGCTGGCCGGCTCGGAGGGCGTCGGCGGCATCGACTTCACCGACACCGAGCTGGCCCGGACGCTGGGCACGATCGCCCTGATCCTGATCCTCTTCGAGGGCGGCCTTACCGCCGGCTGGTCGGAGATCCGCCCGGTGCTCGGAACCGCCGCCTCGCTGGCCACGATCGGGACCACGGTGACGGCGCTGATCGCCGGCCTCGCGGCGAAGCTGATCTTCGGCTTGAGCACGCTGGAAGGGATGCTCGTCGGCGCCGCGATCGCCGCCACCGACTCGGCCGCGATCTTTGCCGTGCTGCGGCGCTCGCAGTTGGAGAAGCGCCTGGCCCGCTCGCTGGAGGGCGAGTCGGGGATGAACGACCCGGTCGCCCTGCTGCTGGTGATCGGCTTCATCGAATGGATCCAGAAGCCCGGCTATGGCCTTGCCGACATGGCCGGGCTGCTGGCGCTGAAACTGGCGCTGGGAACGGCGATCGGGCTGGCGATGGGCCGCCTTGCCGTCGCCGGCCTCGACAAGGCCCGGCTCTCGACCGACGGCATCTACCCGGTGGCGACGATCGCGATCGCCGGCCTCGCCTACGGCCTGGCCGAGGTCGCCCACGGCTCCGGCCTGCTCGCCACCTACCTGACGGCGCTGGCGATCGGCTCGGCCAACATCCCCGCCCGCCGCACGATCGTCGCCTTCCACGAGGGCCTCGGCTGGGTCGCCCAGATCGCTCTCTTCATCCTCCTCGGCCTGCTGGTCTTCCCGAGCACACTCGGCGATGTCGCGGTCAAGGGCCTGGCCCTCTCGGCGGCGCTGATCGTCATCGCCCGCCCGGTCGCCGCCTTCGTCTCCACCGTGTTCGCGCCGCTCGACGTCAAGGAGCGGCTGATGCTGGGGTGGGCCGGGCTGCGGGGAGCGACCCCGATCTGGCTCGCCACCTTCCCCGTTGTCGCCGGGGTCGGCGCCGGCCAGGAGCTGTTCGCGATCGTCTTCTTCGTCGTCGTCACCTCGACCCTGATCCAGGGAGCGAGCTTCGAGCCCCTGGCACAGCGCCTGGGACTGACGACGGACGAGCCGGCGCTGCCGCGCCGCCTGCTGGAGTCGGGGCGAATCCGGCGGATGGGCGGCGATGTCGTCTCCTACAGGCTCAAGCCCGGCGCCGCCGCGGCGGGTCACATGGTGCGCGAACTCGGGCTGCCGCGCGAGGCCTTGGTCAACGTGATCGTGCGCGACGGTGACGCGATCCCGCCGCGCGGCTCGACCGAGCTGCGAGAGGGCGACGAGCTGCACGTGCTGGTCCGCGGCGAGCTGCGCGACGAGGTCGAGCAGCTGACCCGGCGCTGGCAGGAGGGGCCAGTCGGGCTTCCGCCGCCGCCACGGCTGCCCCCGCGTGGCGCCCCGCAGATCTTCTCGGTGCGGCCGGGTGGCGAGATCGAGGACCCCTCGGCCCCCGACGAAGTCGCCGGGGTCGCGGTGGCGGCGGTCCTGCGTAGTCGCAACGACCGTGCCAGCGCCCTGGTGGCGCTGGTCGACGGCCGCTACTCGGTCACCTCGGAGAGCGTCGTCGCCGTCGGCGGCCGTCAGGCCCTGGCCCGCTGGTGCGAGCGCCGGGCCGAGCGTGGCGGCAACGACCCGATTGAAAGGGCGTGGTGGCAGGAGGTAATCGGCGCCCTGATCGCGCGGGGCTAGAGGATCGCCCCCGGGAGCCATCCGCCCTCGAAGCACTCCTAGCTCCAAGCGCCCGGGCCGAAGTGGCTGCTGGATCCGGCGCCGTGGTTTAAAGCTTGCGTTATCCGAGGGCGCTGCGGGGGACAGGCCTGGCCGCCCTCTGGGCGAATGTGGCCGAAGGCCGCGACATGCAATCTGATGAATGCGCGGCGAAGCCGCGCTCTTACATCCGGCAGGCCCGCCATAGGCGGGCGCCGCAATTCGGCCAGAGGGCGGCCAGGCCCGTCCCCCACGGGGCGTGAGGTCACCGGATCTAAACGGCGTCCGCGGCGGCGGCGATCGCCGTGTACGCGGCGGCCGGATCGTCGGCGCCGAAGACAGCCGAGCCGGCGACGAAAAGCGAGGCGCCGGCCGCGGAGACCGCGCCTGCGGTGCCGGTGTCGACGCCGCCGTCGACCTCGATCTTGGCCTCACCGACAAGCGGCTTGAGGCGGGCGACCTTGTCCGGGGAGGACTCGATGAAGGCCTGGCCGCCCCAGCCGGGGTTGACGGTCATGCAGAGGACGATGTCGGCGCAGCCCCTCAGCTCAGAGACCGCCTCAACCGGGGTTCCCGGGTTGAGCGCGATCCCCGCCAGACAGCCCAGCTCGCGGATCGCGCTCAGGGTGCGGTTGACGTGCGGAGTCGCCTCGAAATGAAAGCTGATCGAGTCGGCGCCGGCCTTGGCGAACTCCTCGATGTGACGATCGGGCTGCTCGATCATCAGGTGGACGTCGACGACGCCCCCGGCATCGTGGACCCGGTCGGCGATCGAGGCGGCGACCAGCGGCCCGATCGTGATCGGCGGCACGAAATGGCCGTCCATCACGTCGAAGTGGATGACCCGGGCGCCGGCATCCATCACCTCGGACAGCTGCGAGCCGAGCCGTGAGAAGTCGGCGGAGAGGATCGAGGGGGCGACCCGGCGCTCGCCGTAGACATCGCGGCTCATACGGGCCTCAGCATCGAAGCCCGGCAGTGCTGGCAGGTCATGTCCTCGGTGCTGCTCATGCGGGCGATCGTCTGATGTTCGCCGCAGTTGGGGCACTGCGAGACCAGCTCAAAACGACAGAGGCAGTAGACGCAGCGGAAGCGGCCGGCGAGTTGCGTCGGGCGCAGCCACGGCTCGCCGCAACCCGGACAGGGAGCCCGGCGCAGCGGGCTGTCCGCAGTTCCTCCCGCTTGGCTCAGCTCACTCATCCGGGCTAATCATGCCGCCTCAGGCGGCAGATGAAGAAACCGGTGGTCCGGTCGCGGTCGGGGAGCAGCTGCAGAAAGCGCGAATCGGCCTCGGAGGCGAGGCCCGGGGAGAGGGCGCCGAGATCGTCAACCGCGAGCCCCGGGACCTCCGCCGACCCGGCCGCGCCGAGCAG
>DATCBF010000366.1:0-2714 GCA_036512025.1 Solirubrobacterales bacterium | reverse complement strand
TCCACCGACTCCGGCAGCGCCTGGATCGCCGGGCGCAGCCACTCCAACTCGGTACGGCACTCGACGCAGCTCTCCAGGTGGCGCTCCAGGTCGGTCGCCTCCGCCGGCTCGAGCGAATCGAGCAGGTAAGCGGCAATCTCGTCGCGCCGCTGATCGTGATCTGTCTCGCTCATGCCAATCCCTCCGCCAGCTGTCCGCGAATCTTCTCTAAACCAAGCCGCATCCGTCCCTTCACCGTGCCGAGCGGGACGCCGAGCACCTCGGCGATCTCCGAATGGCTGAAGCCCGCGAAATAGGCGAGCTCGATCACCTTCGACTGATCGTTGGGCAGATCGCCGAGTGCCCCCCGCAACTCCTGCGCCGTCTCCCGCCGCAGGGCCTCCTCGTCGGTGAACTCTCCCGAGGGGCGCTGCTCGAGGATCGCATCGTCGTCGAAGGTCAGCTTCGGCGCCCGCCCCGCCTTGCTGCGGAGCACATCGATCGCCCGGTTGCGGACGATGCTGAGCATCCAGGAGCGGACGCTGCCGCGCGCCTGGTCAAAGCGCGCGCCGCTGCGCCAGATCGAGATGAAGGCCTCCTGGGTCACGTCTTCGGCGACCGCCCGCTCGCCGACGATTCTGTACGCCAGCGAGTAGGCGGCTCCGCCGTGACGGTCGTAGAAGACCTCGAAGGCGGCGGGGTCCTTCTCCCCGATCAGGGGCATCAGCTCCTCATCCGCAAGCCGCTCCGCCTTCTCTCGTCTCACCTTCATGTTGTTGGACGCTCTGCTTCCCGTCGCTTACTGGATGAACGGTTTCACAGCGGTCAACACCTGCGATTCGTCCAACGAGGGATCGAACGCATCGGGCGCCGGTTCCTGCTTGTTCTGCAGGCGGATCGCCGCCGCGTGCCGAGCCTCGACCTGAACGATCGAGCCGGCCGCACCGAGCACTTCTTTGCTCGTGATCGACGGGGCGGCGCCGTTGTAGGCGCTGACGCCGGTGTCCTCGAACGTCTGGGCGAGCTTGAGGAAGCCGGCGGTGTTGTCGTAGGGGAAGTCGAACTTCGGCTCCGCCACCGGCTTGCCGCCGAGCTGCTTAATCGAAGCGGTGAGCGCTTCGACGTGCTGCTGCTCGTCATCGGCCAAGAGGCCGATCAGACTCTTCAGTTCGCCACTCGCCTTGGCCCTCGTCTTCGCTTCTTTGTAAAAGGTCGACTCGAGGTACTCGAGCGTGAGGGCGAAGTTGAGGATGCCGACATCGCCACCGCCCGACATCGCCAGCGCGTTGCGGACGAAGGGGCCGACCATGGCGACGCCGTAGACGGCGCCCGCGGCCAGCGCTCCCTTGAGAATCACCTCGCTGCGGGAGAGGTCGCCGCTGTCCTCGTCGACGTGGACGTCGGCGAGCTCGGGATGAACCAGTTCATTGCTCATTGTCTTGTTCTCCTTTTTGGCTTCGCTCGCCGGATCAGCTGACGATGAAGGGTTCGACCGACTTGAGGACGGTTGTGGCGTCCGCCGGCTTGGCAAAGGCGCCATCGGGGGTGATCGATTCGCCGATCAGCGTGTTGAGGACCGATGCATGGCGCCCCTCGACGCTGTGGATCGCGAGCGCCGAGGCAAGTACGGCCGGGCTCTTGATGTTGGCGGCCTGACCGAGGTAGGCCGCGGCGCCGAGGTTCTCCACCGTCGACGCCAGTTCGAGCACCGATTTGGCATTTTTCAGGGGGAATTTGGTCTTCGGCATCGGCGCCGGGGTGCCGCCCATCTGCTTGACGGCGGCGGTGAGGGCGGCGACATGTTCCGCCTCCTCGGCGCCGAACTTGCGGATCGTTTCCAGTTCGGCGCCCTTGAACAGGCCGCTCTTGATCACGTCCTTGTAGAAGGCCGTCTCCAGGTACTCGAGCGTGAGGGCGTAGTTGAGGATTCCGATGTCGCCCTTGCCGAACTGCTCGGTGCCGGTTGTGCTGCCGCCGCTACTGGCGGTGCTGGTGGTAGTGGTGCCGCTGTCACTGCCGCAAGCGGCCAGAAAGGCGGCCAAGGCAGCCGAGCCACCCGTCAGGGCCATGAACTTGCGCCGTGAGACAGGATCTTTGACCACACGGGCGATGGCGCTGTCCGCGGGCGGTGCGGTGGGCCTCTCGCGTTCTTTGCTCTCAGGCATGTCTACGTCTCCTCGCTGGGTTTGAGCTTCTGTCCACACCTACGCGGCGTCCGGCGAAGCTGGATCACTGCCGGCGCAATCCGGTGAACCGATCAGGCGTCGGCACACGTAAGGAAGGGGCATGAAACCTCCCCGCTACGTCCTAATCTCACCCGTCCTGATGCTCTCCCTGATGGCTCTGGCGCTCTTTGCCGGCCTCGCCGGCTGCGGCAGCAGCGGTGGCGGCTCCACCTCCGCGTCCTCCACAGCCGCCGGGCCCAAAGCCGTCACGATCAAGAACTACGCCTTCGCCCCGGCCGACCTCACGGTCGCCAAGGGCGCCACGGTCAAGTTCAGCAACGACGACTCGACCAACCATACGGCGACCGCGACCGACTCAAGCGCGCTCGATACCGGCACGATCGCTCCCGGCAAGAGCAAGACGGTGAGCTTTGAGACGCCCGGCACGTTCCAGTACTTCTGCGCCTTTCATCCCTTCATGAAAGGCACGATCACCGTCACTGGCTAGCGGCGGAAGCGGGCGGATCGCTCAGGCGGGTGAGGCGGAGCGGATCCGCTCCAGCGCCCGGG
>DATCBF010000365.1:0-17008 GCA_036512025.1 Solirubrobacterales bacterium | reverse complement strand
CGCGTAGAGCCGGGCGCGGTCCATATCGAGACCGAAGATCTGGGTCGGGTGACGAGTATCCGAAGACCAGAGCTCGGACTCCTCCGATTCCGGTGGCGCTTTGACCAGTGAGAGGTTCGCCAACGCCGCCCGCATGTAAAGGCCGGTGCCGCCAACCACGATCGGCCTCCGCCCCGCTTCCAGCGCCGTGTCGATCTCGGCGTGAGCCAGTCGCATGTAGTCGCCAACGGAGAAGGGCTCAGTGGCAGGGACGACTTCGACCAAGCGGTGCTCGAGTCTCTTCTGTTGCTCGACAGTCGCCACTCCGGTCAGGGCTCCCAGCCCTTCGTAGACCTGGAGCGCGTCGCAAGAGATCGCCACCGGGTCCTCCCCATTCTCGCGCAGTCGCTCGGCCAGGGCGATCGCGACACCGGTCTTGCCGACCGCCGTCGGCCCAAATATCGCCAGAACCGTCAGGGGACCCGGGAGAGCAGCTTCTCGGCGCCGAGCAGGGTCTGTGAGGTGGCCTCGACGATCTCTACCCGCACCATCTCGCCCGGCGCGGCGGTGCCTTCGAAGTTGACCGCCTTGTTGTGGCGGGTGCGACCACGCAGCCGGCTCTCGTCGGTGCGGCTGGTGCCTTCGACCAGAACCTCCATCTCGCGGCCGACGAAGCGCTGCGCCTTTTCCTTCGCGCGGCGCTGGACCAGCTCGACCAGGCGCTCCATCCTCTCCACCTTGACCGGGTGCGGCACCTGCCCATCCATCGTCGCCGCTTCGGTTTCGCGACGTGGTGAGAAGACGAAGGTGAAGGCGCTGTCGTAGCCGACGTCGGCGACCACCTCCATCGTCTGCTCGAAGTCGGCATCGGTCTCGCCAGGGAAGCCGACGATGATGTCGGTCGTGATCGCGCAGTCGGGGACGTGCTCGCGGATCAGCGCCACCCGATCCATATAGCGCTGCCGGTCGTAGGTGCGGCGCATCCGTTTCAAGATCGCGCTGGAGCCCGACTGCAGCGGCAGGTGGATGTGCTCGCAGAGCGCGCCAAGGTTGGCGTGGGCGAGAATCACGTCCTCCTTCATGTCCTTGGGGTGCGGGCTGGTGTAGCGGATCCGATCGATTCCGTCGATCTCGTCGACGCGGGCCAGCAGCTCGGCGAAGCCGATCCTGCTCAGCTTGGGGAGGTCGCGGCCGTAGCTGTTGACGTTCTGCCCCAGCAGGGTCACCTCGCGCACCCCGTCGGCCGCGAGCGCATGAGCCTCCGCGATCAGCTCTGCCGGGTCGCGGCTGACCTCGCGCCCCCGGGTCGACGGGACGATGCAGTAGGCGCAGTTGCAGTTGCAGCCCTGCGAGATCTGCAGCCAGCCCTGGAAGGGGCGCTCGCGCCGGGTCGGAAGGTGGCCGGAGAAGTCCTCGAACTCGAAGTAGCCCTGGGCGCTGAGCGAGTCGGAGTTGAGGAACTCGGCCAGCTTGTGGATCTGCCCCGGGCCGAAGGCGACGTCGACAAAGGGAAAGCGCTGAAAGACCTCCTCCTTGACCGACTGCGCCCAGCAGCCGCCGACTCCCACCACCCGCTCCGGGTCTTCGAGCTTGAGCCGCTTCGCCTCGCCGAGGTGGGAGATGAAGCGGTTGTCGGCCGACTCGCGGATCGAGCAGGTGTTAAAGAGGATCAGGTCGGCCTCGGAGCGGCTCGGAGCCTGCCGATAGCCGAGTGACTCGAGCATGCCCTGCATCCGCTCGGAGTCGTGCACGTTCATCTGACACCCGAAGGTGGTGACGTGGTAGCGCTTGCCGCTGCTCATTGCGGCGAGGTTAGCGCTCGGAAGGCGCTACTTGACGGTGAGAGTGCCTTCCATGCCCGCTTCGGCATGCCCGGGCACGTTGCAAAGGAAGGTGTAGGTACCCGGCGCCAGGTCGGCGGTGACCGAGGCCTTGCCTTCGGCGATCAGCGAGGTGCCGGCGATTTCCTTGCCGTCTTTCTCGATCACAACGTCATGCTGGAGCGCCGAGGGGTTGTCGAAGTCGATCGTCACCTTGCCCGGCTTGCTGGTCAGCGTTTTCGTGTTGAAGGCGAGCTGGGTCGGATCGGCGGATAGTTTCAGCGTGCCGCCCGGGCCCTTGGCTGCCGCTTCGGCCGGTTTCGGTTCTGCCGGAGCTTTCCCCGCTGGAGCACTCTGGGCCGGCTCGGGTGAGCTCTCGTCTTTGGTGATCTTCTTGTTAGCGGCCGCGAGCTCCGCCGCTTTTGCCTTGTCCTCGTCCTTGGCGTGCAGCACCGCGAAGGTGGTGGCGCCGCCCATCAGGATCGCGAACCAGAGGATCACGAGCGGAAATTTCTTGCCTGGGAATTTTTCCGACCGCAGCCCGATCAGGCTGACCGTCACCGCCGAGACGGCGAGGGCGATTCCGAAGATGAAGAAAAGGGTTTCGTTGCTCATGCGCCGCGGAATCCTATCCACTGCGAGCGACGGCCTGCGCGGCGCCTACCTGGCGTAGTTGGTGGCCCGGCACTCCCGAATCACGGTGATCTTGATCCGCCCCGGGTAGTCCATCTCCCGCTCGATATCGGTCGCGATCTCGTGCGAGATCAAAGCCGCATGCTCGTCGTCGATCTCGCCCGGGTCGACCATCACCCTGATCTCTCGCCCGGCCTGCATCGCATAGACCTTTTCGACCCCGGAATGGCGCTGCGCCAGCGCCTCCAGGTCCCGCAGGCGGCTGACATAGGCCTCCAGCGATGTGCCTCGGGCGCCCGGCCTGGCGCCCGAGATGGTGTCCGCCGCCTGCACGATCACGGCCTCGACCGTGCGCGGCTCGATCTCGTTGTGGTGAGCCTCGATCGCGTGGACGACCGCCTCCGACTCCCCGCAGCGACGGGCGATCCTGGCTCCTACCTCGGCATGGGTCCCATCGACTCCATGGCTGACCGCCTTGCCGATGTCGTGCAGCAGAGCGGCTCGGCGCGCGATCTCCGTCGATGCGCCCAGCTCCGCCGCCATCAGCGCAGCCAGGTGCGAAGACTCGACCAGGTGGTCGAGCACGCTCTGCCCGTAGCTGGTCCGGAACCGCAGCTGCCCCAACAGCCGTAGCAGCTCAGGGTCTACTCCACCCACCTTGGCCTCCAGCAGAGCCCGCTCGGCCTCCTCGACAACACGGTCGTCGACCTCGACCTTGGCCTGCTCATAAGCCTCCTCGCAGCGGGCGGGATGGATGCGACCGTCGGCGAGCAGCTTTTCCAAGGTCAAGCGCGCGACCTCGCGGCGCATCCCGTCGAAACTGGAAAGGACGACGGCGGAAGGCGTCTCATCGATGATGAAGTCGACCCCGGTCAGGCTCTCCAGAGTTCTGATGTTGCGGCCGTCACGCCCGATCACCCTGCCCTTCATCTCGTCGTTGGGCAGCTGAACAAGCTTTGTCGTCACCTGGCTGACCCGCGCTCCTGCCAGTCGCTCGATCGAGACCGCGAGGATCCCGCGAGCGCGTCGCTCGGCCTCGAGCCTGGTTTCCTCCTCAATCCGACGCAGAGTCAGGCCGGCCCGATGGCGAGCCTCATCCTCGATCTCGCCGACAATCGCCTCACGCGCTTGCGCAGCGCTCAGGGAGGCAACTCGCTCCAGCTCGGCCAGCCTGCGCCGCTCGAGCGCCCTCAGCTCCTCGGCACGCCGATCCAGCTCATGCTCGCGCTCGTCGAGCAGGTCGCGTCGCGCCCATAACCCCGCCTCCGCGGCAGCCGGATCGGGGGTCGCGCCGTTGCCGCGCGACCGAAGCCACGGCACAAAAGCCCGAAGGTCCATCGCCCATCGATGGTACTCCGGCCCTCAGGCCGCTTTTGCCTCGGGAACTGCGGGCGCCTCTTCCGCGACTGGCGCCTCGGCGACTTTGGGGGCTTCCTCGCCGATACCGAGGAGGTTGCGGATTTTGGTCTCTATCTCCAGCGCGATCTCCGGGTTCTCGGTCAGGAACTGCTTGGCGTTGTTACGCCCCTGGCCGAGCCTGGTCTCCCCGTAGGAGAAGAAGGAGCCGGATTTCTGGATCAGGTCGTGCTCGATCCCGAAATCGATCAGGCCCCCCTCGCGCGAGATCCCGACGCCGTACTCGATGTCGAATTCAGCCTGGCGGAAGGGCGAGGCGACCTTGTTCTTGACGACTTTGACCCGGACCCGGTTGCCGACCGCCTCGGTCCCGTCCTTGAGGGTCTCGATCCGGCGGATGTCGAGGCGCTGAGAGGAGTAGAACTTCAGCGCCCGCCCACCGGGCTGGGTCTCCGGCGAGCCGAACTGGACGCCGATCTTTTCGCGGATCTGGTTAGTGAAGAGGCAGACGGTGTTGGTCCGGCTCAGGTTCCCGGCCAGTTTTCGCAGGGCCTGCGACATCAGGCGGGCCTGGAGGCCGACCGTGGTGTCGCCAATCTGGCCGTCGAGCTCGGCTTTTGGCGTCAGCGCCGCGACCGAGTCGATCGCGACCACGTCGACCGCGGCAGAGGCAATCAGGCGATCGGCAATCTGCAGCGCCTGCTCGCCAAAGTCGGGCTGAGAGACCAACAGCTCGTCGGTGTCGACACCGATCTTGCTCGCGTAGACGGGGTCCATCGCGTGCTCGGTGTCGATGAAGACGCAGACGCCTCCCTGCGCCTGGGCTTCGGCGATGATGTGGTAGATCAGGGTCGTCTTACCCGAGGACTCGGGGCCGAAGATCTCGACGATTCGCCCACGCGGCACTCCACCTATCCCCAGCGCCAGGTCGAGAGCCAGCGAGCCGGTCGGGATCGATTTCACCTTGACCACGCTGTCAGCGCCGAGGCGCATCAGGGCGCCGGCGCCGAAGTCGCGCTCGATCTGGGTCACGGCAGCCGCCAGGGCGGCGTCTTTGCCCTTGGCATCCTTCGCCAGGGCGTCTTTCAAGTTTCTTTTGTCTGCCATCGATTCCACCTCACTGCCGCCCGCCTTCGGACAGCTTGACTTGCGCCAGGGGGGTGTACTGCGCACCCTGTGGCTGGATTTGCGAACGGTAGAGCGTCACCCGGACGGCACCGAACGCCTCTTTCACGCCCTCAAGTAGAGGCCCCGGCGCCGCCGAGACGCGCATCGGGCGCCTCGACCCACACCCCTCGGATCGGACCCTCGCCACGGTCAGGTGAGGCCAAAAAGAGCGCTTCTCGGACTCAAGCAGGCTCTCAGCGACCAATCGGTCCCGCAGGGATGCCTGTAGAGCGACGGTCTGCGGGGAAACGGCCTCGAGCGCGTAGAGGCGAGGCCTTCCACGCTCCGGGCGCGCAACTGGCCCGATCAGCTCGATCCGGGGCACGACCGTCGGCAATTCGCGCAAGATCTCTCCGAGCCGGTCGATCTCCCGTTCAGGCCGATTGCCGAGGAAGCAGAGGGTCAGATGCAGCGACTGCGCCGAGACCGGCCGCAGCGCCGGATCGCCGAGCTCCCCCACCCCCCACGTCTCGATCTCAGAGCGAACCGAATCGGGAATATCAAGCGCGATGAACAGTCTCGCCTCTGGGCTCTCGGCTTTCTCCTCCGCCATCGCCGGGGACGCTACGACGACGACCCGCGCAGAGCAACACGCACTTGTCAGGCAAGTGTCAAATTTCTGCGCCTATTTAACGGCGTGAACGCTAAATCGGCGGCTCGGCCCCACTGAGCAGGATCCTCAGCAGATGCATGCCGACCAGGGCCGAGCGTTCGCGGATGTCGGCACGGCCACCGGGGATGGTCGGATCGCGGGCGATCACGGTCCCGTCGGCGAGGCGGGCGTTGAAACAGACGTAGCCGACCGGCTTCTCCTCAGTGCCACCGTCAGGACCGGCGATGCCGGTGATCGAGACCGCGACGTCGGCGCCGAAGCGCGCCAGCGCCCCGATCGCCATCGCCTCCGCCACCTCAGGCGAGACCGCCCCTTTCCCCTTGATCAGCGCCGGGTCGACCCCGAGCAGCTCGGCCTTGGCCTCGTTTGAGTAGGAGACGACGCTGCCGGCCATGTAGGCCGAGGCGCCGGACAAGTTCGTGATCCGCGCCGCCATCAGGCCGCCGCTGCAGGACTCGGCCAGGCCGAGCCTGCGCCCGGCCAGCAGCTTCGCCACCTGCTCGTCGATCGTCTCGCCGTTTTCGCTGAAGAGGTGTCGCCGGTGGCGGTCCCCCAGCCCGGCCCGCACCGCGTCGGCCGTCGCCGCGGCCTCGTCGCGGTAGCGGACGTCGATCTCGATCTCGCCCCGCCGCAGGCAGGTCGTGATCTCCACCGCCCCGAGCTCGGTCCCCTCGGCCTCGATCTCACGCAGGCTCTTGGCGATCTCGGACTCCGGGACGCCGAACATCCGCAGCGTGTAGCCACGCAGCGGCGTCGCCCTCTCGATCACCTCTCGCGCCGGCTCCGCCTCCACCGCGACCGGCCACATCGGCTGCAGCTCGCGTGGCGGGCCCGGCAAGACGATGACGACAGACCCCTCGCCACGCACGACCAGACCCGGCGCCGTCCCGACCGGATCGAGGGCGATCGACCCCTCGGGAACCATCGCCTGCTTGCGATTGGCGTCCATCACCGCCTTCTCGTCGAAGTTGTAGCGACGCGCGAAACCGCGCAGGATCTCGGCGATCTTCGCCTCCATCTCCTCGTCAAGCACAAGCTCACGGCCGGCGAAGCGGCCGACGATCTCGGCCGTGAGGTCGTCGGCGGTCGGCCCCAGCCCGCCGGAGGTGACGATCAGGTCCATGCCCTCGGCCGCCATGAAGCGCAGCGCCGCCTCGAGGTCGTCGGGGCGGTCGCCGACGACGAGGATGTGAGCGACGTCGACCCCCAGGCCCGCCAGCTGCTCAGAGACCCAAGGCCCGTTCTTATCGGCGATCCGCCCGGTCAGCACCTCGGTCCCGGTGACGACTATCCCTGCCCTTACCTCGCTCATGGGCGAAAGTCTAGGCGCAGATCATTTCGCTGTTCCTTTTCTCCTCTATCGACGAAAAAGAACAGCGGAAGCGATTCAGTCGCCGTCGCCGTCGACCCCGACAGGCTCGGCGGCCGACAACGCAGGGGATGACGAACCGGGCCCGGGTCCGAGCACGCGTGAGAGATCGGCCTGGGTGATGAGGACCTGGCGTGGCTTGGAGCCCTCGTAACCGGAGATGACGCCGCGGCGCTCGAGCATGTCGATCAGTCGCCCGGCACGGGTGTAGCCCACCCTCAGCCGGCGCTGGACCATCGAGACAGAAGCCGTTTCGGTCTGCACGACCAGCCGGATCGCCTCGTCGAGCAGGTCGTCGCTGTCGGGATCGAACTCGCCCTCGGCTCCCTCCTCGGCGACCTCCTCACGGGTCTCCAGCAGCTCGTCCTCGAATTCAGGTTCGCCCTGACGCGCCCAGTGCTTGGTGATTCGCGCGATCTCCTCCTCGGTGATGAAGGCGCCCTGGACCCGCTGCAGCTTCGAGCTGCCGGCGCCGCGGAAGAGCATGTCGCCCTGGCCGAGCAAGGCCTCCGCCCCGCCCTGGTCGAGGATCACCCGCGAGTCCGTCTGCGAGGAGACGGCAAAGGCTATCCGGGCCGGGATGTTGACCTTGATCGTGCCGGTGATGATGTCGGTCGAGGGACGCTGCGTCGCCAGCACCAGGTGGATGCCGGTCGCCCGCGACTTCTGGGCGAGGCGGATGATCGAGTCCTCGACTTCGGCCGGGGCGACCATCATCAGGTCGGCGAGCTCGTCGATCACGCAGAGGATGTGGGGCAGCGGCGCCTCTCCGGTCTTTTCCCGATGGCGGTTGAGCTCGCTGAGGTTGCGGCAGCGGGCCTGGCTCATGATCCCGTAACGGGTCTCCATCTCACCGATCAGGTTGGCGAGGACATTGGCGGCCAGGCGCGGCGATGTGACCACCGGGGTCAGCAAGTGGGGCACGTTCTCGTAGTGGTTGAGCTCGACCTGCTTCGGGTCGACCAAGACCAGGCGAACTTCGTTCGGCGAGGCCTGCATCAGGATCGAAGAGAGGATCCCGTTGACGCAGGCGGACTTGCCGGAGCCGGTGGTGCCGGCGACGAGCACGTGCGGCATCTTTGCCAGATCGGTCCAGACCGGATTACCGTCGATCCCCTTGCCGAGCCAAGCGACCAGCGGCGAGGTCTTCTCCGGGCGGCCGGCGTAGATGTCGCCGAGGCGGACGATGCGACGGCGGGCGTTGGGGACCTCGACGCCGACAGCCTGTTTGCCTGGGATCGGAGCCAGGATGCGGATGTCGGTCGAAGCCAGGGCGTAAGCGAGGTCGTTGCCGAGCTCGGTCACTTTCTTGACCTTGATCCCCGGCGCCAGGCGCAGCTCGTAGCGTGAGACGTGCGGACCGCTGATGACGCCGACGATCTTCGCCTCGACCCCGAAGTGACCCAGGGTCTCAACCAGTTTGCGACCGACGATTTCCTGATCGCGGGGATCGGGGCCCTTGTCCCCTTTGCCCCGCTCCAGCGCTTTCGCGGGAGGCGGCCGGTAATCGATCTCATCGGAGGTGGTGACGCCGCGCTTCTGTCCCATCGGGGTCAGCGCGGTCTGGCGGGAGACGGCGTCGGTGCCGACGCCAAGGCCTTCCTCGCCTTGGATCTCGGTTTCGGCCAGCTCCTCGTCGAAGGTCTGGGTCACGGCCTCGGGCAAAATGTCGGCCTCTTCGGCGGGCTCGTCCTCGACCAGGGCGACGGTCGGCTCGAAGTCGTCGTCCTCGGGATAGGTGCTCATCACATCGGTGGGCGCCGCCTCGGTCTCAAAAGCGCTTGCCGTGCGCTCGGCGCCGCGTTCCTCGCGCCGTGCCTGACGATGCTGGACGGCGGTCCGGGTGACATCGTGGCCTCCGCGAACCACGCGGCTGAGGCCGGAGCCGATCCCGCGGAAGATCGCGGAGATCGAGGTTCCGCTGAGCAGGACCCCGCCGATCACCAACATCGAGACCGTCACGATCCGCGCCCCGACCGCGCCGAAGAGATAGTCCAGCCCGGTCTCCACACCGGAGCCGACCTTCCCCCCGTCCCAACCGAAGAAGAGAACGAAGACGAGGTAGACCCCGGCCGCGATCAGGAAGAGCCCGATCATGTCCAGGTGCCGCTGCTCCAGCCTTCTTGGCAGATGCGGCTTCGGCACCCGTCCCTTGGGTTTCTGGGATTTAGACCGGCGCACGGGCTTACCGCGCTTCTTACGCACGAACATGAGCAACTGCTTCGACGCCCGCGCGGTCGGCCCTGCGCATAAATTCGGCATAAATCACCGCGTTGAGCGGACATTCCCGGGCTAACATCGATGAATGCTCACCCAGAGTGACCCGAGCGGGGGTCGTGTTCTCGTAGTCGAGGACGACGCCGACATCGCCGATGTCCTGCGGCGCTCGCTGCGCAATGAGGGCTATGACGTGCGGACCTCGGCCGATGGCGTCGAGGCTCTCGACGTGGCCGCGGGCTTCGTGCCCGACCTCGTCGTCCTCGATCTCGGCCTTCCCCGGCTCGACGGGGTCGAGGTCTGCCGCCAGCTGCGCGCCGACGGCGACGTGCCGATTTTGATGCTGACCGCGCGGGCCGAGACCGAGGACCGCGTCACCGGTCTCGACAGCGGTGCCGATGACTACCTTGTCAAGCCGTTCGAGCGCCAGGAGCTGCTGGCTCGGATCAGGGCGCTGTTGCGGCGCCGGCCTCCACGCGGCGCCGCGTCGCTCGCAGTCGGCGACCTCTCGCTCAACCCCGACACCCGCGAGGTGCTGCGCGGTGAGCGCGAGATCGAGCTGACCAACCGTGAGTTCGAGCTGCTCGAGCATCTGATGCGCAACGAGCGCCTGGTCGTCTCCCGTGAGCGCCTGCTCGACGAGGTCTGGGGCTATGACCCGCTGGCCGCGACCAACACGATCGACGTCTTCATCTCCAACCTGCGCCGCAAGCTGGAGGCCGGAGGCGAGCCGCGCCTGCTCCACACCAAACGCGGCGCCGGCTACGTGCTGAAGAGCTGATGGCCCAGCGATTGAGGCCCGGAAACTGGCCTGTCCGCTGGCGGCTGACCGCCACCTCGGCGGGTCTGACGCTGGTCATCCTGGTCATCTTCGGAGCCTTGATCGGCAATCTCGCCGCATCGCGAATCCGCGGCGATTTCAATCGCGAGCTGGAGAACGCGGTCACCACTCTGGCAACCCAGGTCCGGATCGTCGACACGCCGACCGACACGCTGATCATCCGCGAGCCCCACCTCAACGACTTCGTCTCGCCCAACGACGCGACCGCGCGGATATTCAACGCCCACGGGGTGCCGCTCGACGCCAGCCCCGGCGCCGCCGACCTCGGCCCGCCAGTCCAGGGCACGCACGACATCGGCGAGATGCGCGTGGTCACGGCGACCCTGCGCAGCAGCCAGACCGGCCGCATTGCCGGCTACGTCCAGTACGCCCGCGACGAGGGCCGTATCGACACCACGATCGACCGGCTCTGGCTCTTCATCGCCGCCGGAGTGCTGGGCGCCACCGTGCTCGCCTTCTTCGCCGGCCTGGCGATCGCCAACCGGGCGATGCGCCCGATCGCCGCCCTGACCACGTCGGCGCGCGAGATCGCCGAGACGCGCGACCCGTCGCGTCGCATCCCCGACCCCAGGGCCGACGACGAGGTCGGCGAACTGGCCCGAACCCTGGAGAAGATGCTGCGCTCGCTCGACGCGGCCCGTTCCGAGCGCGAGGGGGCGATGCAGAAGCAGCGTGAGTTCGTCGCCGACGCATCGCACGAGCTGCGCACCCCGCTGACCAGCGTGCTCGCCAACCTCGAGCTGCTGCAGGCCTCGCTGAAGTCGCCGGGACAGGCGGAAGACCGCGAGATGATCGATTCGGCTCTGCGCTCCTCGCGCCGGATGAGCCGCCTCGTCACCGACCTCCTGCTGCTCGCCCGCGCCGACGCGGGCCGGCTCGGCGAGCATCGGCGCTGCGACCTGGCGGAGATCGCCGGCAACGCCGCCGCCGAGGTCTCCGCGGTGATGGGCGACCGCAAGCTGGTCATCGACAACGAGCATCCAATCATGCTCGTCGGCAACGCCGACGAGCTGCACCGGATGGCCGTCAACCTGCTCGACAACGCTTCCCGGCACACTCCTCCCGGCTCCAAGATCGTGATCAGCCTGCGCACCGAGGGCGGCGACGCCATCCTCGAGGTCGGCGATGACGGCCCGGGCATCCCGGCCGAGTTCCGCGAACAGGTCTTCGACCGTTTCGTCCGCGTCGACGGCCCGGCCGACACCGCCACCGGCAGTGGCACCGGGCTCGGCCTGGCGATCGTCAAATCAGTCGCCGGCTCGCACCACGGCACGGTCGAAGTGACCGAATCGGATTCCGGGGGAGCCCTCTTCCAGGTTCGCCTCCCCCCCGCCAGCCCTGAGCCAAGTGTTACCAGACCTTTAGAGGCGCTTTAGCCGACCGCCTTAATTTCCCCGGCGGACGAGACACACGGGCCCGCCGGGGATCTCCCCAAACACCACCCCGGCGGGTCCATTTTTCTGCGGCTCAGACCTCGACGACGACAGGCAGGATCATCGGCCGGCGTCGCAGCTTCTGGAAGACGAGCTTGCCGACCGCGTCGTGCAGGTCTTCCTGAATCAGATGCAGCTCACGGGTGCCGGCCTCGGCGGCGTCCTCGAGCGAATCCTCGATCACGTCTTTGAGCTCCTCGACCAAAGCGCCGGCTTCCTCGAGGAAGGCGACACCACGGAAGATCACCTCGGGGTCGGCAACCACGGCGCCGTCGTCGGAGGAGATCGTGGCGACGACGATGAAGATCCCGTCCGCGGAGATTTCGCGGCGGTCGCGCAGAGCGGCATCGTCGGGCTCGCCGATGTTGACTCCGTCGACGAACATGACGCCGTTGTGGATGTCCTCGCCGAAGCCGGCGCCGTTCTCGTCGATTTCCAGAGGCAGGCCGTTGCGGCCTTGAAACACGTTGGCGGGGTCGATTCCGACCGAGTGGGCCAGCTCGGCGTGCAAGCGCAGGCGCTTGTAGTCGCCGTGCACCGGCAGGACGTATTTCGGCTTGGTCAGGTTGAGCATCAGCTTGATCTCCTCCTGCGAGCCATGGCCGGAGGCGTGGATCGGCGCGTCCTGCGCGGTCACGACTTTGGCCCCGATCTCATAGATCCGGTCGATCGTCTCGTTGACCGCCCGCTCGTTGCCGGGCACGGGGGTCGCGGAGAAGACGACGGTGTCGCCGGAATGCAGTTCGACGTCGCGATGGTCGTTGTTGGCCATCCGCCGCAGCGCCGACAGCGGCTCGCCCTGGCTTCCGGTCGAGATGATGACGAGCTTCTCGTCAGGGAAGCTGCCGATCTCCCGTGGCTGGATGAAGAGGCCCGAGGGCGCGTTGGCGATGCCGAGGTTGGAGGCGATGTTGAAGTTCTTGCGCATCGAGCGCCCGACCAGGGCAACGCGCCGATCGAGCTTGACGGCGGCATCGATCACCTGCTGGACGCGATGGATGTTGGAGGCGAAGGAGGTGACGATGATCCTGCCCTCACAGCCGGAGAAGGTCTCCAGCAAGGCCGGGCCGACGCGCGACTCCGACGGGGCGATGCCCGGGCGGTCGGCGTTGGTCGAGTCGCCGCAGAGCAGCAGCAGCCCGTCGCGGCCGACCTCGGCCAGGCGCGCGATGTCCGCCGGGCGGCCGTCGACCGGAGTCTGGTCGAACTTGTAGTCGCCGGTCATCAACATCGAGCCCAGCTCGGTGGTGATCAGCACCGCCCTCATGTCCGGGATCGAGTGCGAGAGGTGGATCAGCTCCAGCTGGAAGGGACCGGCCTGCGCCTTCTCTCCCGCCGGCAGCTCCTGCAGCGGCGCGTCGCCGAGCTTGTGCTCGTCGAGCTTGGAGCGGACCATGCCGACGGTCAGCAGGCCGCCGTAGATCACCGGCGGCTGACCGATCTCACGCAGCACGTAAGGCAGGGCGCCGACATGGTCCTCATGCCCGTGGGTGAGGACGATCGCCTCGATATCGTCGGCGCGATCGCGCAGATAGGAGAAGTCGGGGAGGACGAGGTCGATGCCGAGCATCTCGGCGGTCGGGAACATCAGCCCGGTGTCGACGACGAGGATGCGGCCGTCGTACTCGATCACGGTCATGTTCTTGCCGATCTCCCCCAGTCCACCGAGGGGGAGCACACGAAGTTTCTTTGCAGCCACTAGCGGTTCACCGTCATTTCGTAGAGGTCTAAAGGGTCTAAAGCGTCGCCGCGATGCCGGCGCCGTCGAGCGCCGCTTTCACGGCCGCGCGCTGTGCATCGTCGGCAGGGACCAAGGGCAACCGCAGGCGGTCGGAGGGAATCAATCCGGCCATCGCCAGCGCCGCCTTGACCGGGATCGGGTTCGTCGTCACCCCGATGCAGTCATAGATCGGGTGCAGCCCAGCGTCGATCTCGCGAGCGCGATCGAGATCACCGGCCTCGGCCGCGTCCCACATCTCACGCATCTGAGGCCCGACCAGGTGAGAGGCGACGAGGATGCCGCCGGCGCCGCCGATCTCCAGCGTGCGCAGGTAGACGTCGTCGTTACCGGCCAGCACCTGCATTCCCTCGATCGGCTGCAACTCGTCGTTGTTGGCCTGCTTGACCGCGACGAGGTTGTCGATCTTTGCCAGCTCTGCGAGCCCCGCCGGCGGCACGTTGACGACCACCCGCGAGGGGATGTTGTAGGCGATGATCGGCAGCTCCGGCACGGCGGCGGCCACCGCTTCGAAGTGGGCCTGGATCCCGGCTGGATTGGGCTTGTTGTAGTAAGGCGTGACAACCAGCGCCGCTTCGGCGCCGGCGTCGGCGGCGGCCTTGGTCAGCTCGATCGAGTGACGGGTGTCGTTGGTGCCGGTGCCACAGATGATCTTCGCCTCGGAGCCGATCTCGGCGATCACCGCCTTCAGCAGCGAGATCTCCTCCTCGTCGGTCAGGGTCGGGCACTCGCCGGTGGAGCCGGCGATGACGACCCCGTGGGAGCCGTTCTCGATCAGGTAGGCGGCAAGTTTGCGCGCCGCGGCCTCGTCGACCCGGCCCTCTTCGTCAAAGGGGGTGACCATTGCTGTCAGCACACCGCGAATCTCAGTCATCGCGTCAGGGTACCGGGCATCCAGGAGCCATCTAAAGCAGCTTCTCCAGACCGACCGTGAAGGGGTCGGGGAGATCGGCGACCTTGCGCACCGCGAGCAGCACGCCGGGCATGAAGGAACGGCGGTCGATCGAGTCGTGGCGGATCGAGAGCGTCTGGCCTTCGCCGCCGAAGATGACCTCCTGGTGGGCGACCAAGCCGGGCAGCCGGACCGAGTGGATCGGCTGGTGGACCTTGCCCCCGGCCTCGCCGATCAGCTCCGCAGTCCGCTTCGCGGTGCCGGAAGGCGCGTCGAGCTTGCGGTCGTGGTGCAGCTCGACGATCTCGCACTCGGGCATGTGGCGGGCAATCGTCTGGGAGACCTCCATCAGCAAGACGGCGCCGATCGCGAAATTGGGGGCGACGAAGCAGTTGCCGCCGGCGCCCGCCGAGACCGCCGCCTCGCGCAGCGCCTCGAGGTCGAAGCCGGTGGTGCCGGCGACGGCGTGGACCCCGGCGCCGAGACAGGCGCGCAGGTTGGGAAGCGCGGCGTCGGGCGTGGTGAAGTCGACGACGACATCGGCGGCGCCGAGCACGTCGGCGAGCTCAACGCCGAGGGTCGGATCGGCCTTGGCGGCAAGCTCCATGTCCCCGGCCCCATCGACCGCCTCACAGACAGCCTGGCCCATGCGGCCGGCGGCGCCCGAGACAACTACCCGAATCACGCGGCGACCAAGGCGTCGCTGACCGGCGCCAGTGCCTTGCGGAAGCTGTCCTCGCTGCGTCCGACGCATGCCGCCGAGAGCCGGTCGGCGCCGTAGAGCTCGGCCGCGAGGTCGGTCAGCTCCTCGACTGTGACCGCGTTGACCTTGGCGATCATCTCGTCGAGGGTGTCGATCGGCTGGTCGAAGAGGGTCGAGCGCGAGATCCGCGTCATCCGCGCCGCGGTCGACTCCGAGGAGAGGACAATCCGGCCCTTGACGCTCTCCTTGGCCCGGGCCAGCTCATCGGCGGAGACAGGCTCCGAGCGCAACCGCTCGAGCTCGACGCCGATGATCGAGCATGCCTCCTCGACGTTGTCCTCGCGGGTGCCGACATAGGTTGCGACCAATCCCGAGTCGGTGTACTGCTCGTTGTAGGAGCCGACCGAGTAGGCGAGGCCGCGCTTCTCGCGGATCTCGCGGAAGAGCCGGGAGGAAGTCGAGCCGCCGAAGATCGAATCGAGGACGGCGAGGCCGTAGCGGCGCTCGTCATCGCGGGTGATCCCAGGCGCGCCAAAGCAGATGTGGTACTGCTCGGTGTCCTTCTCCTGGAAGCAGAGGCGGGCCGTCGTCTCCACGGAGCTGGCGGGATGGGCATCCTCGCCCCCGCCGGGGGGCGGAGAGACCAGCCGCTCGGCAAGCGCGACGATGCGGTCGTGGTCGAGGTGCCCGGCGGCGCCGACGACGATGTCGGCGCCCGCGTAGCGAGCATGGTGGTAGGCCTCGATCTCGGGCACCGGGATCGAGGCGATCACGTCTGCCTCGCCGAGCACGCGGCGCCCGAGCGGGTGCCCTCCGAAGACGGCCTCGGCCAGGTAATCGTGGACCCGGTCCTGCGGCTCGTCGTCGTACATCGCGATCTCCTCGAGGACGACGTCGCGCTCGGAGTCGATTTCCGGAAAGGTCGGCGCCAGCAGCATCTCGGCGAGGAGGTCGAAGACCTCGTCGGTGTGCTCGTCGAGGAAGCGAGCGTGCAGGTGTGTCGTCTCCTTGCCCGTGGCGGCGTTGATCGAGGCGCCGAGCCCGTCGAAGTACTCGGAGATCTCGATCGCCGAGTAGCGCGCCGTGCCCTTGAACAGCAGGTGCTCGAGGAAATGCGAGACCCCGGCCTGAGCCAGGGTCTCGTTACGCGAGCCCGTCCGCACCCAGAGGCCGAGCGCGACGGACCGGACCGAGGGAACCTCCTCGGTCACGACCCGGACGCCCGAGCCCAGCTGGGTGAGACGGGGTGCGCTCAATGCTTAGCGACTACGCCGCTCGCGGTCGCCGCCCTGACGGGGACGCCGGCCATCGCGACCGCCGCGGCCACCGCCGCCATCGCGACGCGGACCGCCGTCGCCGGAGCCGACCGAAGCCAGTTCCTCGGCCGATTTGCCGGCCACGGCCGGGTCGTCGGAGAGGCGCAGGCCGATGCGGCCGCGCTCGCGGTCGACCTCGACCACGGTGACGTCGATCTGCTCGCCGGCTTTGAGGACGTCGTCGACGGTGTCGACCCGCTCGCCCGGCTTCACGTTGGAGATGTGCAGCAGGCCGTCGGTGCCCTTGACCAGCTCGACGAAAGCGCCGAATGTGGTCGTCTTCACGACTTTGGCCCCGGTGTACTTGTCACCGATTTCGGCCTCCTTGGTCATCGACAGGATGCGGCCGACGCAGGCCTCGACCAGGGTGCCGGTCGGCGCGTAGATGCGGATCGTGCCGTCGTCCTCGACGTCGATCTCGGCTTCGAACTCCTCGCACAGGGCGCGGATCGTTTCGCCGCCTTTGCCGATCACGGCCCCGATCTTCTCCGGGTCGATCTTGATCGACTCGATCGCCGGGGCGTGCGGCGAGAGCTTCTCGCGCGGGCCGTCGATCGATTCGGCCATCTTGCCGAGGATGAACTGGCGACCCTTGTGGGCCTGGTCCAGCGCGTCCCGCAGGATGTCGAAGGTGACGCCGGTGATCTTGATGTCCATCTGCAGGGCGGTGATGCCCTCGGCGGTGCCGGCGACCTTGAAGTCCATGTCGCCGAGGTGGTCCTCGACGCCGGCGATGTCGGTCAGGACGATGTAGTCGTCGCCCTCTTTGATCAGACCCATGGCGACGCCGGCGACCGGTGCGGTGACCGGGACACCCGCGGCCTGGAGGGCCATCGAGGAGGCGCAGACGGAGCCCATCGAGGATGACCCGTTGGACTCGAGCGTCTCGGACACGATGCGGATCGTGTACGGGAAGTCCTCCTTGGTCGGG
>DATCBF010000364.1:0-2994 GCA_036512025.1 Solirubrobacterales bacterium | reverse complement strand
GGATCATTTCGGCGACCCACCGCAACCTGACCGAGCGAATCAAGGCCGGTCTCTTCCGCGAGGATCTCTTCTATCGCGTGAACGTCATCGAGATTCAGCTGCCGCCCCTGCGCGATCGGCCCGCCGATCTGCCGCTGCTGCTCCGGCACTTCATCCAGCGCTTCACCGCGCCGGGCGCTGCCTTCCCCAGGATCTCGCCAGCGGCCTGGGCGAGCCTGATTCAATACGAGTTCCCCGGAAACGTGCGGGAGCTGTCCCATGCGGTCCAGCACGCGATGGTGCTCTCCGGTGGCCAGGAGATCGATCTTCAGCATCTCCCGCCGTCGATCGTCGACACCAAGCTGCCCGCCTCATTGACCCCGGCGGCTGAAGGGACGGCCATTCGTCCGCTGCACCTGGCGATTCGCGAGTTCGAGCACCAGTACCTCCAGCACGCCCTCAAGGCGGCAGACGGAAAGCGCAACCGGACTGCGGCGATGCTGGGCATCTCGCGCAAGACGCTCTGGGAAAAGTTGCGCCACAATGGGCTCGATGCACCGGCCGAAGCGGAGTCCGACGAAAACGATCTGTCGTAGCCGCCAGAGCGGCACGGCGCTTGAATAGTTGCGGTCCAACCCATGGATCCCGCGGAAATCCGGGCTGACACGTTTCGCCGAGGGTACGGTTTTGTCGCCAGGGTTACGAACCCGTGACATTAAAGAAATGAAGAGTCCCGTGCTCGACATGCTGCTCGTCGACGACGAACCGGAGATCCGAGACCCTCTGGTGGTGCCCGGATCGCTGGGGGAAGATCTGGCGATCCCCTTCGATCACCGGGTCCAGTTCTACGAGCACGACGAGTTCCTCTACCGGGTTGTCACGGAATTTTTCAGCGCCGGCCAGAGGGCCGGCGAACCGCTGGTGGTGATCGCGACCGATCTGCATCGGCGCCAGCTGCTGGCCGAGCTCGGGGCGGCCGGGTTCGATGTCGATCGGCTGCAGCGGTCCGGCCAGCTCACGCTGCTCGACGCCGCGGAGTCTCTGGCGGGCCTCATGGTTGACGGGACGCCGGACCGGGAGCTTTTCCTCGCACAGATCGGCGGCGCCGTCGCCAAGGCCCGCTCGGCGAGCCGCAACGGACACGTCCGCGCCTTCGGCGAGATGGTCGACCTCTTGTGGCGGGTGGGAAACCCCGGCGCCATGCTCCGCCTCGAGGAGCTCTGGAATGAGCTGGGCCAGGACGGCTCGACCTCCCTGCTCTGCGCCTATTTCATCTCCGCCTTCGACAGCCCGGCTCGGGTCGAGGAGTTTCAGCAGATCTGCGCCCACCACGCGCACGTCATTCCATCGGAGGGCCATTCGATGGCCGGTGCCCCGAGCACCCGCCTCGATGAGGTTCGCCGCCTGCAACACCGGGCGCGGGCGCTCGAGGGGGAGATCGAGCACCGGAAGCGGCTGGAACAGGCGCTCCGCGGCGCGCTGGCCGAGCGCAAGCGGGCCGATGAGGCCCTGCGGGAGAGCCAGCAGGAGCTGCTCGACTTCTTCGAGAACGCCGTGGAGGGGTTCCACTGGGTCGGCCCGGACGGCGTCATCCTGGCCGCCAACCGCGCGGAGCTGGAGATGCTCGGCTACAGCAAGGACGAGTACATCGGCCGCAACATCACCGAATTCCACGTGGACCAGGAGGTCATCGCCGACATCCTCGCGCGGCTCACCCGCAACGAGACGCTCAGGGGCACCGAGGCCCGGGTCCGTTGCAAGGACGGGTCGATCAAACACGTCCTCATTCATTCCAACGTATTTTTCCGCAACGGTGAATTCATTCACACCCGCTGCTTCACCCGCGACATCACCGATCGCAAGCGGCTCGAAGACGACCTCCGCCGCCAGAACGAAGATCTCTCGCGAACCGTCCGCTTCAGCGAGATGTTTGTCGGCATCCTGGGTCACGACCTACGAAATCCGCTCTCCGCCATCGCGACCGCGGCCAGCCTGCTCGGGCGACGCGCCGATTCCGACAAGGTCGCCAAGCCGGCGACCCGCATCCTCAACAGCGCGGCGCGGATGGGGCGAATGATCGATCAGCTGCTGGACTTCACCCGCATCCGACTCGGCAAGGGGATCCCCATCGAGCAGCGGCAGACCGACCTCAGCGAGGTCTGTCGGCTGGCCATCGACGAGCTGGAAAGCACGGGTGAGACCCGCAAGATCCAGATCCAGACCAGCGGCGACCCGATCGGCTTGTGGGACACCGACCGACTCTTGCAGCTGGCCTCCAATCTGCTCGGCAACGCCCTCGCGCATGGGACCGGCACGGATCCCATCGCCATTCGCGTCGACGGAACCGAGGGCAGCTGCGTCGTGCTGGAGATCCAGAATGCCGGCGTCGTCCCAGCGGAGGTCATGCCCGTGCTCTTCGAGCCGTTCCGCAGCGGCGTCAACGAGAAGCAGGCGCGGTCGGGCGGCCTCGGCCTGGGGCTGTTCATCAGCCAGCAGATCGCGATCTCGCACGCCGGAACCATCGACGTGGTGTCCTCGGAGAGCGAGGGGACCCGCCTGCGCGTTCGCCTGCCGCGAATCCCGCCGCGATCGGAGCCGGCCTTCGGATCGGCCGGAGACTATCCGGAGTGATGCAGAAAACCGTCCTCGTCGTCGACGACGAAGCCGACATCCGCGAGTCTCTCAAGGACGCGCTGGGGGACGAGGGCTATCAGGTCGTCTTGGCCGCCAACGGCAGGGAAGCGCTGCAGCTGCTGCCGGGGCTTTCTAGACCCTGCGCCGTCATCCTGGACATCATCATGCCCGTCATGAGCGGGACCGAATTCTACGAGGCGATGCAAGCGACGCCGGCTCTCGCCGACATCCCGGTCCTGATGTCGACCTCCGATCCCTCGCGGGTCCCGAGGAGGGTGCCCGTCATGAAGAAGCCGATCAATCTCGATCGTCTTCTGACGGCCGTCGCCGGGCTATTCTGATCGACGATCGTCATTGCGCGCGGCCCGGGCGCCCGCCTCT
>DATCBF010000363.1:0-6604 GCA_036512025.1 Solirubrobacterales bacterium | reverse complement strand
TTTCGGATCGGGAGGAGCGACTGGCGCCACGGGCCCGGCGATCGCCGGCGCCGGGTCGACCCGGTCGAGCGCGTTCAGCACCGACCCCGACGGTGGCAGGACTTCGTTCAGGCTGCTGAGGATCAACGAGCGCTGGACGTCGGCGCGCAAAGCGGCAGTGCCGGGAGCGTGCAAAGCGACGGCGCCAAAGATCCAGGCCAGGCCCAGGGCCACAGAGGCGACCAGGGCCGCGCCGCCCGCGCCGTCGGCCAGATGCAGCCTGTGGCCGCGAATCATCCGCGCCCGCAACCCCAGGGCGAGGCTCTCCAGCGTCACCGCCACCACGGCGCCGACCAGCAGCGCCCCGATCGCGGCAAACAGAGGCGCATAGGCCGACTCAGAGCCGTGCCGCAACATCAACGGCCCGATTCTGCTGCCGAGAAAAGCCCCGGCGCCGAACCCGATCAAGGTCAGCACACCCACGATCAGGCCCTGACGGTAACCCCACATTCCGAGGGCCAAGGTGAAGGCGACGATGCTCCAGTCGAGAACGGTCACGGACAAATACAAGCAGGCCGGCGTTCTCACCATTACCTTTCCCGCAGTGAATAACCTCCCTCCCGAGGTGGAGCGGCGCCGCCGTCTCATCACCCGCACGCTCCCGCTGGCCGCGATCGCCCTCGTGTCGTTCCTCGTCGGCGCCTCCGCCGGCACCCCGGGATCTCCCGACAAGGACGCCGCCAAGCGCTTTACCGAAGCCTGGTCGCAGAAGAACTTCGCCGCCATGTACGCGGAGCTGAACCCCACCTCCAAGCAGGCCGTCACGGCCACCGACTTCGCCAAGTCCTACCTCGACGCAGAAGCGGTCTCGACCCTGCGCTCGCTCGAACCCCACTCGCCAAGTGGGGCCACAACAGTGAACGGGGCCTGGGTGGTACCGGTGGAGCTCGACATCGGCACCGTCGCCTTCGGCGGGATCGAAGCCGATATCGACCTCCCCTACGCCGAAGGTGGAATCGCCTGGGACCCGAGCCTCGTCTTCCCGGGCCTTCGCCAGGACGAGCACCTGGAAAACCGGATCGAACTGGCGCCCCGAGCCTCGATCCTCGCCGCCGACGGCTCACCGCTGGCCGAGGGCCCGGCGGTCGCCCGCTCTCATCCGCTCGGAAGCGCCGCGATCGACGTCACCGGAGAAGTCGGGACCGCCGAAGAACCCGAGGTCGCGGCCCTCGCCCGCCAGGGCTTCTCCGCCGACACCCCGGTTGGCGTCAGTGGCCTCGAGCAGGCCTTCAACACCCGCCTGGCCGGCAAGCCCGGAGGCCAGCTCCTCGCCGTCCCCGGCTCGGGCTCGGGCTCCGCCCGCATCCTCGCCAAGGGCTCGCCAAAGCCGGGAGCGCCGGTGAAGACGACGATCGACCCCGACCTGCAGGCCTCAGCGGTCTCGGCCCTGGCCGGCCGCTCGGGGGGAATTGCCGTCCTCGACGCTCGTACCGGCGACGTCCGCGCGCTCGCCGGGCAGGCCCTCTCGGCCCCCCAGCCCCCCGGCTCCACCTTCAAGATCGTGACCACGACCGCGGCCCTGGAGAAGGGCGTCGTCTCCCTCGACGACTCCTTCCCGGTCGTCGACGGGGTCAACGTCGGCGGGCGCTTCATCAACAACGCCAACGGCGAGTACTGCGGCGGCTCCTTCCGGGAAGCGTTCGCCGAGTCCTGCAACGCCGACTTCGCGCCGCTGGGGCCGAAGATCGGAAACGACGCGCTGGTCGAAACGGCGGAACGCTTCGGCTTCAACTCGCTTCCCTCTCTCTACGCGCCGCGGATAGCCCACGAAGTCGGCCTCCCGGAACCGAGCATCCCGACCGAGATCGGCACCGAACTAGACCTCGGGGTCAGCGCGATCGGGCAGGGCAAAGTGCTGGCGACACCGCTGGAGATGGCGAGCGTGGCGCAGACGATCGGCAACGGCGGTGTCCGCGAACCGACCTCGATCGTCGCCAACAAGAAGCTGCGGCCCGATGCCGATCCGGTGCGGGTGATGTCGCCGAAGATCGCCGGTGAGCTGACCGACCTGATGATCGGCGTCGTCACCAGCGGGACCGGGACCGAGGGCGCCATTCCCGAGGCCCAGGTCGCCGGCAAGACCGGCACCGCCGAGCTCGGCCCCGAGCCGGGTCAGGAGAACTCACCGAACCCGATCCAGATCAAGGACGCCTGGTTCTCCGCTTTTGCCCCCGCCGAGAAGGCAAAGCTGGCGATCGGGGTGCTGCTGATCGACGCCGGAGCCGCCGGTGGAGAAGTCGCGGCTCCGGCCGCGGCACAGGTTCTCTCGACCGGGCTCTGAGCGCGAGGTTGAGCCGCGGCGGTTGGTGGAGGGGACGGGCCTGGCCGCCCCTGCAGCGCCCCCGGATTACGCAAGCTTCAAGGCTCAATAGAAGCTTCTCTACCTTGGAGCGCTTAAAGCTCGGGGCGTGCTGCGAGGCCGATGGCGGGTGGGCCTCTGCGGGGATGTCGCGAAGCGGCGGCAATGCAATCCGATGAATGCGCGGCGAAGCCGCGCACTTGGTTCCACCATGCGCAAAGCGCATGGTGGTCAATCCCCGCAGAGGCCCACCCGCCATCGGCCCCCAGGAAAGACTAAAGGTCGAGCGTTACTTCAGCGGGCCCTTCAGGCCCCGGGATCGAGAGCGTCAGCGGCCGGTTGTCGGACGCTTCGGCGGGCAGCTCAAAGAGGACCATCGAGCCCTCGATCGGCCCCTGCTGCGGGGTCGAGTCGAGCACCGGAACCTGTTCTTCGGGTTCGACCTCGCCGCCGAGGGGGAAGGCGTAGAGGCTTTCACTGGGCAGCGCTTTGTATTCCCGATCGGTGGCGTCGCTGATCGTCAGCGACTGCGGCAGCGGCTGCGGCGTCGATTCGTTGTTCTGGACCTTGAAGAAGACGCCAAAGTAGCTGGAGCCCTCCGGCAGCGGCGGCTGGCCGACGAGATAGGCGGAGTCCTCGCTGTCATTCGGGTTGAGATAGCGGGAGAAGATGACGCTGTACTGGAGGTTTCCCAGATCGACCGACTCGCCCTCGGCCACCTGCTTGGAGTCGCTCGAGTAGCCACAGGAGCTGAGGGCGAAGCTGAGCGCGCCGAGCGCAAGCGCGGCAAGCAGCAGGGAGACGAGTCGGCGGTGGCGAGACATCGGCGGCGAGAGTCTATAAAGGCGCATCCCGGCAGGGGAGCGCGCCCCCGCCGGCGCCCGAGCCTTTGGGTTAAGGAATGCCGGTCGCATGGCGGTTGCCGCCGGCGACGGCGACCCGATCGTCGGCCCGCGCCCCCGCCTCGAGCTGGTCGCGGAGGCGGCGCAGCGCCTCACGCCAGTCGCGTTCGAGCCAGACCGAGGACGCGGTCAGAACCTCTTTCGCCCTGTCGAACGGGTTCGACGGCTCGGTCCAAAACGACACCCGGACTTTGGTCAGCGACCCCGGCCCTCCGGTCAGCTCCCAGAGTGTGGTTGAGGGAACTCGGTTGCTGCGCCCCCCATGCCCGTGCTCGACGATCCGGTGCGGCGCTTCAACCTCGTCGACGATCGTGTCGAACCAGGTCCCCCCCAGCGGCCCCTTGACGTGAAACCGCGCCCCGGCGCCGATCCCGGAGGAATCGATCCGGGTCAGGTGAAAGCCCGAGAGGAAGTGATCGGTGAAGGACGGGCGGGCGGCGAGATCGCCGATCAGCTCGAAGATCTGCTCACGCGGCAGATCGATCTCGACTTCAGCGCTGACGGGTCCCATTGCGGCGCGATCATAGAGGGCGGCGAGACGGTGGCGCGCTAGGATGAACGAGGAGGCGCCGGGAAGGAGTTGCCATCTTCACCAGCGTTAGAAGCTCGCTCGGTCCCGGCACCTATTTTTGCCTGGGCTGCGGCTCCCAGCTTTCTCTGAAGGAGACCGACCCGCTTCCAGACTGTCCGCGTTGCGGCGGATCCGCCTTTCGGCGCGATTCGATCTTCGAATCGCGCCAGGACCACGGCGCTCTGACCAGGGAGTTTTCGATCCCCCCTGTAGATGTCGACTCAAATTGGCTGCGGGAGGCGCGAGCCTCGCTGCCGAAGCCGGGCAGCTATCTGGCTCTGAACGAGGGCGATGGCCCGGTCCGAACATTCCGCATCGAGGAAGGCTGGACCCGAATCGGGCGCAGCCCCAAGGCCGACATCCGCCTCGACGATCCAAGCGTCTCGCGCCGCCACGCGCTCCTCGTCCACGAAGCGGGCAAGCCGATCCGGGTGCTCGACGACCGCAGCCTCAACGGCGTCATCCTCAACGGCGAGGAAATCGAGTGGGGGCGGCTGGCAGACGGAGACGAGCTGCTGATCGGGCGCCATCGGCTTTCCGTCCTCGAAGGCTGAGCACGGCGGCTTCCAGCCACCCCTCGTCGTAGCATGGGGTTCTCGCCGCGACGGGCGAGAACCGATGCCAAACGACGAGACAATCCACCCTTCCGAGTGGTTGCGGCGTCTGGCCGAGCGGCGCAAGCGCGATGGCGAAAGCCCACCTCCGCTAGACCTCACCGAAACCTCGGCCGCCGCGGAGCTGGTGCGGCGCCAGGTCCATGACGACGTCGAGAAGGTCAAGTCAGACCTGGACGAGATGCTCGCGGCGGAGGCGCCGCCCGATCCCGAAGAGAACGCAGCCCCCTCGCCCGGGCTCGCCTCCGAGCCTGGCCCGCCATCCGCGGAGATGCTGGAGGAAGTGCGCGAGGAGCTACAGGCCGAGATCAAGAGGCGAACCGACAAGAGCGAGCGCCGCCTGCGCAAATCGCTGCGCAAGGAAGCCAAAGCAGCAGGCAAGAAGAGTGCCCGCGAGGCGGTCGACTCAGCAACTCGCACACTCGAACTCCAGGTCCAGGCGGCCGAGGAGGAGCTGCGAGAGCACATCCACGCTCAGCTCTCGATGGCCATACAACAGGCTCGCAAGCGAGGGGAGGCAGACGCCCGGCGCGACCTCGAACGAGTCCTGGAGCGCGTCCTCGCCGACCTACGCTCCGAGGAAAATCAGCCCCCGGGCCACTGACACCGCCTCAATGTAGGCTGGCGCGGCCTACTCGGTCGAGATGCTCGGGTCCGCCTGAACCTTGTGCGGCACAACCATGAGGAAGTTGCTCGCGGCGTCGGCGGCGAGGTTGAGCATCCGCTCCGCCTCCCCATCCTGGCCGGTGGCCCGCAGTTCGGTCGCGTAATGACTGAGCAGGTCGTCAATGTCGAGCAGGCCCTCGGCATCGAGATCCTTGAGCTCGACTTTGGCGCCCTCGCCGAGACGGCTCTGGATCGCCCCGCGGTCGATGCCGAACGAGTTGTGGCGGACGTAGACGCGGCCGCCGGTCATCCCGGCGCAGGCCCAGGGGCCGAGGTCACCGAGCACGATCGCGCGCCCCGAGGTCATGTACTCGAAGGCGAAGCCCTTGGCGTTGGCGCGGTTGACGATGCAGCCGCGGCTGTCGTCGATGTCGTTGGCGGGCTCGCCGGCAAGGACGACGTCGGCGCCGGAGAGGCGGATGCAGAAGCGCGAGTCGGCCGAGCCCTGGACGAAGAG
This sequence comes from Solirubrobacterales bacterium, assembly GCA_036512025.1. Taxonomy (GTDB): domain Bacteria; phylum Actinomycetota; class Thermoleophilia; order Solirubrobacterales; family 70-9; genus DATCBF01. The sequence continues at coordinate 1,056 of DATCBF010000363.1, read as the reverse complement.
GCGGCCGCGCTGGGCGCCGTAGGCGAATGACTTGCCGACCGAGCCGTTGACGCGCTTGCCCTTTGCCCCCTTGCCCTTGAGGATCGCGATCGAGCCGCCGAGCATGGTCTTGCCGACGCCGTCCTGAGCGCCGCCCTCGACCCGGATCGCGACGCCGTAGGCGTTGAAGGCGCCGAGGCCCTGGCCGGCGACCGAGCCGCCGTTGAACTCGAGGCTGGCGAGCACGTCGTCGTTTGACTCGGGGCCGTCTTCGAAAATGCGGGAGCGGGCGATCGAGCCGGCCAGCTCGGTGCCGAGCACGCGGTCGTTGGCGTCGGTCGCGCGCGGGAACGCGTTGTGGATCGTCCTGCCGGGACAGATGTCACCGGCCAGGGCGCCGATCTGGGCCGATGCCTGCTTGGCCTCCATCCGGATCGGCCGGGCGACGACCATCCCCGCCTCGGCGCGGACGTCGACCTCCTCGGCGACCGGCAGGTCGATCGGCTCGAGGTCGAGGAACTCCTCCAGCGGCGTGATCAGCGGCGCCAGGTCGACCTTGTCCTTCGCCGCCACCTGCTCCAGCAGGTCGTAGCGGCCGACCAGGTCCTGGGCGCGATCGTAACCGAGCGAGGCGACCACCTCTTTGACCTCCTCGCCCATCGCCTGGAAGAAGCGGGCGCAGCTCTCGGAGGCGCTGCCGATCTCCTGCGGGGTGAACTTCTTCAGGCCGTGCTCCTGGGCCTGCTCGACGGTCTCGATCTGGGTCGCGATGCCGACATGGCAGGTGTCGAGCTGACAGCCGCGGCAGATCGTGCAGCCGAGGCTGACCATCGCCAGGGTGCCGAAGCCGACCCGGTTGGCGCCAAGGCAGTGCAGCTTGACGATGTCGTGGCCGTGGCGGTAGCCGCCGTCGGCCCAGATCTCGACCCGGTTGCGGATGCCGGCCTCCATCAGCGCCCGGTGCACGGCGCGGGTACCGATGTCAGAGGGCAGGCCGACGTGGCGCAGCGCGTGCTGGCGGGCGGCGCCGGTGCCGCCCTCGAAGCCGGAGAGGGTGATGATGTCGGCGCCCGCCTT